>JAUVEK010000071.1 GCA_030594795.1 Candidatus Nanohalarchaeota archaeon
GCAGACAAAAAATACCTCAAAACCGAGATGTACACAAGCACAAGCGTCCCGTCATTCGACGTAGTCCTCGAGATGCTCACAGACGTCATCCAAAAAGGCGACATAGCAAAAGCAATACTTCGTATACTCAACGTAGGCGGCCCAAAAGCAAAGGTAGACGTATTCGTAGTCTACTCCATAAAAGACTTCAACGGCAACATGCTCAACGAAAAATCAGAAACAATTGCAGTAGTAGAAACAAAAGAGCGGGAAATACAGCTAATGACCCCAAAAGACATCGAACCCGGCATGTACAGTTTCGAAGCACTGGTAACCTACACCCAAAGAGAAGCCATGACCACAAGCACCTTCAGAATTGAAGGCGAAGAAGAAGCATCTTTCACAGACAAATACGGCATAGGGCTGATAGCAATAGCAGCACTGCTTATCATTGCCCTGATAGCTTTCCTGCTAAGAAGGACCACAATAGTCATCCAGAAAAAATAATGCAGCAGTCCTCTAACACATCCAAACAAATATAAAATACAGGCAAATATTATATCCAACGGTGAAAAGATGCGCCCACACTGCGAAACCATGGTCCGGGAATTATTCCCCCTAATCCGCTCACTCATAGCAAAAGAGCTCACAGAAAACCTCGGATTCACACAAGAGGAAGCCGCCATCAAAATGGGCATCAGCCAGCCCGCAATATCCCAGTACAAAAAAGAATTCCGCGCAGCAAAAGCAACCCACCTCGAAAACGACCCCCGGATCATGCTCATCATAAAAACCGCGGCAAAAAATCTCGCAAAATCCAAAAACCCACAACATTCAGGCATACTATGCAGCATCTGCAAACAAATGAGGGATGCAGGCATCCTCAGTGAATTCCGCGAAGAGCCGCCATCAACATAGAATAACTGCAATCTTTGCCTTGACAGAGCCGCAATCCAGGGGGTAAATATTTAAAACTAATTGCAGTTAACTATCAGATAACGAATAAAATTATCAGGACGTGATATTTATGCCAAGAAAAAAATCAATAAAAAAAACAAAATCAAAAGCAAAAGACATGCACCCAAAATCAGAACCAAAAAAACAAAAACCAATGAAAAAAGAAACAAAGAAAAAGCAGGAAAGCTTTGACATTATCGACACATCCAGCATAACATTCTGGAAAGCAACAACAGTCGTATTTGCACTGCTATTCCTCGTATCAATATTCACACACGGCTTTTCATTCACAGCTGTCGGCACAGGCACCCCAACTGCCAAAGTAACTGTCCCTGACACAGGCAACCCCCCTTCATCAGCATCATCTGCCACCACCGCGGCAGATAACGCAGTGGCAGATAACGCAGTAAAACTGGACTTCTACCTGATGAGTCAGTGCCCATTCGGCACACAGGTAGCAGATGCAATCGAGCCGGTCATTAAAAAACTAGGCAACAGCGTGGACTTCAACATGTATTTCATAGCAGACGACAACGGCGACGGCACCTTCAGTTCACTCCACGGCCAGCCTGAAGTCGACGGCGACATCGTGCAACTTTGCGCAGCCAAACACAACCCCGACAAATACATGGACATGATAGTATGCCAGAACAAAAACGCAGGAGCAATACCAGGAAACTGGGAACAATGCGCAAAAGACAGCGGCCTTGACACAGAAAAAATCAAGGCATGCTTCGAAGGCGGCGAAGGCAAAGAACTAATGAGCGCCTCCATCAAAGCCTCAGAAGAAGTAGGCGCAACAGGCAGCCCAACAATATACTTAAACGACGAACCTTATGCAGGCGGCCGTACTGAAAACGACTTCATGAGAGCCATCTGCAGCGCATTTGAAGGAACAAAACCAGATGCATGCAGTGACATCCCAGAACCCAAAAAAGTAAACGCAATAATAATAACTGATGAAAGATGCGGCCCGCAATGCGACACCACGCAGCTTGCATTGCAGCTAAAAGGAGTATTTCCGGGTCTCAACGCAAAAAATATGGACTACTCAGAAGACGAAGCAAAAAAAATAGTAGACAATGCAGGCATAGAATACCTCCCGGTAGTCCTCTTTGACGACACAGTAAAAGAAACAGAAGGATACACAAACATCCAGAGATACCTTATAGAATCAGGAGAATACCTCAGCCTGCAGGTAGGCGCATCCTTCGATCCCAAAGCAGAAATCTGCGACAACGAGCTCGACGACAACGGTGACGGCAAAACCGATTGCGACGACCCTGACTGCCAGAGCGAATGGAAATGCATGCAGAAGCTCGAAAAGCCCGAAGTCGAGCTGTTCGTAATGTCCCACTGCCCGTTCGGAACCCAGATAGAAAAAGGCATCCTTCCGGTGCTTGAGCTATTAGGCGACAAGATAGACTACTCAATAAAATTCTGCACATACGCGATGCACGACAAAGAAGAACTTGATGAGCAGACACTCCAGTACTGCATCCAGAAAGACCACAAAGACGAATACATAACCTACCTCAAATGCTTCCTCAAAGAAGGGAAGACAGATGAATGCGTTGAAGAAGTAGGAATAGACAAAAAAGCACTCGAGCTCTGTACAAAAGCAGCAGATGAGCAATACAAAATAACAGAAAGCTACAATGACAAATCAACATGGCTCAACGGCAGGTTCCCGATATTCGACATCCACAAGGAATCAAACGAAAAATATGAGATCCACGGCTCACCCGGCTTTGTAATAAACGGCGTAGTAGCGCAGGCAGGCAGGGACGCAGCAAGCCTCCTTGATGCAATATGCACAGGCTTCAAAGAAAAGCCCGCTGAATGCGAAGAGGAACTCCCCGCAGAAACCCCATCACCCGGCTTCGGCTTTGAAGGCACAGGAAGCGCAGCAAGTTCAGACGACGGATGCGGCGCATAAGCGCCCCCCTTTTCTTTTTCTTTTCTTCTTCTTTCTTCTTAGCCGCAGCCAAAACATAAAATAATAGATCCCAAATAATCCACATGAACAAAAAAGTCCATATAAAACAAATTCTGGACATTCTAACCCCCCTCTACCCCGCCCCAACAACAGAACTAACCCACAAAACCCCATTCCATCTTCTAATCGCAACAATCCTCTCAGCCCAGTGCACAGACACCTGTGTAAACAAAGTAACAAAAAACCTCTTCCGAAAATACAAAACCCCGATTGACTTCGCGAACGCAGACCAAAAAACACTTGAGCAACTCATCCACTCAACCGGCTTCTACAGGAACAAATCAAAACACATAATAGCCTCATCAAAAATAATAACAGAAAAATACAGCGCACAAGTCCCCCAAACAATGAAAGACCTCATAACCCTCCCCGGCGTAGCAAGAAAAACAGCAAACGTAGTCCTAAGCGAAGCCTACAGCATAAACGAAGGCATAGCAGTAGACACCCACGTCGCCCGCCTAACCCAGCGCCTTGGTTTATCACAGGAAAAAGACCCGAAAAACATAGAAAAAGACCTGATGAAGATAACCCCCCAAACCCAGTGGCGCACCCTCTCAAACCTCCTCATATTCCACGGAAGAAAAACATGCCACGCAAGAAACCCAAAATGCCCCGCATGCACCCTAAACAAAATCTGCCCTGCCCCCCAAACCAAAAAAATCCCCCAAAAATGTGAGAGTTAACAGGGGATTATTACCACCACAACTCCTCCAATCACCTCATCATTTACTTCAAACCCCAAAGCACAGCAAAATCAGAAAAAAACCATAACAAAAAATCAACACCATCTCCACACAAAAACAAAATCATGCAGGAACAAACACAAAAAATCAACCACAACACCCCCCAAAACCCCCGTATCTGAACACGTGACACACATACCCGCGCAAAACATTTATCAATAAAACCCCCCAACATAAACCCATGCCCGAAAACCAGAACAAAAAAACAATAAAAACCTTCGCATTAGCCTCATTTCTGAACGACATGGGCTCAGACATGATATACCCCATCTGGCCCCTGTTTGTAACAACAGTACTGGGTGCAAACATGGCAATACTCGGCTTCATAGACGGCCTTGGCATAGCAATCGTATCAATCTCCCAGGCACTATCCGGCTATATATCAGACATGACCAAAAAAAGAAAAATATTCATCTGGTTCGGCTACCTTCTGGGCTCAATATCAAGAGTCGGCTACGCATTCTCAACAGCATGGCCCCACCTGATCCCATTCAAAGTCCTCGACAGGTTCGGAAAAATAAGAGGCGCCCCAAGAGACGCAATAGTCGCAGACATCTCAAAAGAGCATGAGCGCGGCAAAAACTTCGGCTTATTAAGAGCAATGGACCATCTGGGCGCAACCGTCGGCATCCTCATAACAATAGCAATCTTCACTATCGTAGGCTACAGGACACTCTTTCTCATCGCTGCAATCCCCTCGCTCATAAGCGTATTCCTCATATATCATTACATAAAAGAACCAAAAACATCCAACATCAAACTCCACAAAGGCATGACACTAAAAAACATCACCCCTAACTTCCGCATCTTCATGATAAGCAGCATAACCTTCGCCCTAAGCTCATTCAGCTACTCATTCCTCCTGATATACGCAAAAGAATTCGGCTACGCACTCGCATTCATCCCGGTCCTCTACCTCATCTTCACACTAACTGCATCAATAACCTCAATACCCTTCGGCAGGCTCTCAGACACCATAGGAAGAAAAAAAGTCATGGCCGTATCATACCTCCTCTGGGCTCTCGTATGCCTCACACTAATCACAACATCGACCAAAACAGCAATACTATTCGCATTCATCCTCTACGGCCTTCACATAGGCGCACTCGAGCCGGTCCAGAAAACCTTCGTATCAGAGCTGTCAACAAAAAAATACCGCGCAAGCAGCCTCGGAACATTCCAGATGCTAATCGGCCTATCAGCCCTTCCCTCATCAGTAATCGCAGGCCTTCTCTGGGACAGGATCAGCATCTTTGCGCCCTTCTACTTCTCACTTGCGCTAACAATAGCAGCAATAATCCTACTCTCATTCGTAAAGCAAAAAAACTAAACTCTATGCTCCCTTTTTTCTCCTCTACCCACTCATCTTATGGGCTGCGATACCTCTTTCTCAGCGCACCAATAACTTCATTCACAATCATATCCACAATCCCATCGCGCTCCCCAAACACCTCAATCTCACCGGTATCCGAATGATACACAATCCGCCGGATATTGACACCCTCCGACTTATCAAACTCAATTCGGCTCTTATCAAATTCATTCTTAACAATATTATATATCTCAACCTGCCGCGCATTAGACATCCCTCCCTTCCTTGCAGAAAGCCGCTCTTTGGCTTCTTCCGCACCGCACATCACCTGCACAACATAAACATTACTCACACCCCTCCTGCGCGCAATATCATACGCTCTCCTGCGCATCACCTTCTTTGAAAAAGTAGCATCAAAAACAACGTCTTTCCCGCGCAAAAGACACTCATTCAGCCTCTCAAAACCCGCATCATAAACCCTATCCATCTGCTCTCCTATCATATGCCTGTATTCATCAACAATTCCTCTATACCTGTCATCATCCAATACCATCAGTGGATTCAGAACCTCCTGAAAATCAATTTCATCCTTATTATTCGCATCAATCCACTGCCTTATCTTCTTTAGAGACACCGGCCTGTCCGGACCAGTCTTACTATAATCAAACACACGCGGGAAAATCTCCCTGCGAATATCATCAGTCCGCACAACACATGCACCGGTAGCACCCGCGAGTTCAGAAGAAACAGTAGTTTTACCCGACGCCACATACCCCACAACAAGAAACAGCTTTGCACAATTTTTGAACTCAGCACACTTCAATGCATACTCTTTGGATATTCCAAAATATTTACGCGCCTTCTTAAGCATTTTCTCCTTCTCATGTCCTCTCCACCCAAGAGCAGCCATTGTTGTCACTTCACCTCTCACAAATGCCCTGTACGCAACATAGAAATCAAGAAGCTTTTCAACACCCTCAGAATCATTTGTCTTCTCTACATACGCATTCCTGATAATGTCTGCAATATCTTTCCGCCCGTAAAAAATAGCATCCATACAAGCGAACGCGAGATCCGAAACCACATCCATATAACTAAACTCATCCTTAAAGCCAATACAGTCAAAAATCTTAACTTTCCCGTCTTCAACAAACATATTCCCTGAATGCGCATCCCCATGACACTGCCTTATATATCCCAAATCCCTTCTGGTCTCAAGATACCCCCTCATCATCTCAACAAACTTGCAATAACACCGAAATACCAGTTTATAATCATCCTCACTAATAGAAACACCAGTATAACTCTTCACAATTCCAAACGCCTCATCAAAATTACCCTGAATCGCATCAAACCCGATTCTTGAAATCTCATCACTCCTGTTTGCTTTTCTGTGAGCATCAGCAAGAAGCTCCCCTATCTGCACAGCATACTCGCACCTGAACTCTCCACGCCTATAAAATTCCCTTAGTTCATTCGGCGCCCCAAATCGCCTCATAACAATCACATAATCCTTAACCTCTCCACCCCCGCTAAGTTCAGATTCATCAACCGCGCCCTCAACAACCGAATAATTCCCATGCAATAAAACAACACTAACGACCCGCGTATTAAGATCCGCTGAATAAACCTTATCAATCTCTGCCGTTTTTACAGCAGACACTTTCCTTTTCTCAAGAGGCCTCATATCCACAAAACCAACATCAATCGGCTTGAACACTTTAACAGCCTCATGTTTGCCCAAAAACACCCAAGACATATGCGTTTCCACAACCTTATCAACGCCGCCAAGATATTCATCAATCAAAGAATCATACACACACTCAAACTTATTCATCCAGTCACCTGCTATATGATATATAGATATTAAAAAATAAAAACACAAAAAACCTACATGTCACTTGAACAATACAACAAAAAGCGCAGCTTTCCCACAATAACAGAACCAGAAAGCAGGGCAAAGCCGTCTGAAAGACCAATCTACGTAATACAACAGCACAACGCAACCCGCCTGCACTGGGACCTGCGCCTCGAAATAGACGGCGCCCTGAAAAGCTGGGCCCTCCC
>JAUVEK010000037.1 GCA_030594795.1 Candidatus Nanohalarchaeota archaeon
GAATATGTCATATACAAACTGTTTTTTGCCCTGCTCATAGCAACGTAGAACAATCTCCTTTCTTCTTCTTCCTTATCATATTCTTCCACTTTCACCATATCCACCACAGGATGCTCGCTTCCCCTGCACGGGAAATTGGCATATGTGCAGCCGGTTACAAAGACCATTTCTGCTTCCATTCCCTTGATAGCATGTATTGTCGCAAGTGTAACCTCATCAGGTCCTGCAGCTGCGCTTCTCCTTATCTCATCGCTTCTTACAACATGCTTTATTCTGCGCTCTTTCATCAGCTGCGACAGGTCGTTTAGCTGCCTGTTGGTTCTTGCAAGCACAAATATTTCATTCCCGCTCACTTCTGATGCGATTATTTTCTGGAGGATGAATTCAAATTCAGCTGCTTCTCTGTCAAATTTCAGGAGTTTTATGTCTTTTTCCCCGGAAACTGCTGATTCCAGGTCTGCAAGCTTCATGTTCTTTATTGAATTGTTAATGAGGTCCACTATGTGTTCTGTTGACCTGTAATTCTTTGTAAGCGTAATTATGTCGCAGTCAGGGTACTTTTCCTCGAAGTTCAGTACATACCTTATGTCAGAGCCCCTCCAGCCGTATATTGACTGCCTCGGGTCACCAACGCAGAAGAGATTCCCCGCGTTCAGGATGTCAACAAGCTTTATCTGCGTTGAGTTGATGTCCTGGTACTCATCTATGAGCACATGGTCAAATCCCGGCACCAATTCCTTATGGCTCTCAAAAAGGTTTATGGTGTCAACCAGCTGGTCTGCAAAATCGCGCAGGCCGTGCTTTCTCATGTATGCCTCAATATAATTGCAGACAGCAAAGACCATGCCTGCGCTCTCTTTCTGGCCTGCATCAAGGATATCAAATGACGATTCATCCATCTGCATGTTCCTGCATTTGAAATAATCTCTCAGAAAAAAGCAGTCATTCAGGAATATGTTTCCAAGCTGATCTTCTTCCTTTCCTCTTTTTTGCGCATCACTGAAATATACGTTTATTGCCTGCGCCATGGTCATGTTTATTTTCGAGAGTGCTCTTGTAATCATCATGATTCTGTCGCGGTAGGTGATGACCGTGGCCGGCTTGTCATAGACAAGGTCATTGTGCTGCCTCAGAATCTTTTCAGAAAATGAGTTGAATGTCTCAACCATTACAGAATCAAGATTGCCTGCCTTTTTCAGCCTTTTCATCATTTCCTGCCTTGCTTTTCTTGTAAACGTTATTGCAAGAATCCGGCGAGGATCGCAGCGGCGATACCTGACAAGGAATTCTATTCTTTTTGTAAGCACAGTTGTTTTTCCTGAGCCGGCTCCTGCAAGGCATAATATATGCCTTTTATCGCTGATAATTGATTTTTTTTGCTCATCATTGAACCGGGTAAGAAAATCATTAAATTTGCCAAACAGCTTCCTGTCCTCATCAGTTATCTCTGTTTTTGTTTCCCTGAAATTAAACGAGAGCTTTCTTTTATACAGGGAAGGATTTACTATCTCTTTTTTCCCTTTCCCTGTCAACAGGAGGACTTTCCAGAATTTGTTGCCCTCCACAGGAGTCACCTGGATCATGTCATTTAGAAGAAGGCTGCCTATCATCTCATCCAGCTCATCATTATCATAAGCCATGCTGCCGAAATTTTTCTTTAGATGCAGCCTGTTTCGTGCAATGGATTTACTGGTTTTGCCCTGCAGAAAGTCGATAAGGAGCCTGCGCCCTACGCCAAATGGAATCTCATCAAGCGCTTTCAGCACAAACAGGTAGTCCAGTTCTTTTATGGTATCACCGATACAATAGAGAAGAAGAAAGGATTAAGTATGTTTCGATGATTTGCAAAAAGCTGGAACACGCCAAAACCTATTTAATGATTTGGTTGTTTCTATAATTAAGTTGATTTTCATGGTGTTCAGGGGCAAAATTCTTAAGGTGGATCTTACAAAAAAAAGTGTTAGTGAAGAGTATATCAACCCCCGGGACATTGTAAAATACATCGGTGGCCGGGGGCTTTCTGTCAGGATACTATCCGATGAACTGGACGCAAAAACAGACCCACTGAGCGCCAAAAACATAGTCATATTCATGACAGGCCCGCTTACAGGTATTGCGCCGGCATCCGGGCGCTGCTCTGTGGCATCCAAGTCACCGTTGACAGGCACGATATTTGATTCTAATGTCGGCGGAACTTTCGGATACGAACTAAGGAAAACAGGCTATGACGGGGTTATTGTTACGGGGAAGTCTGAGGGGCCTGTTTATCTTGAAATTACTGACAATCATGCTGAGCTGAAAGATGCCGGGCATTTGTGGGGGAAGACTACAGGGGACGTCACAAAAACTCTTGAGAGTGAGAAGTTCAAGGTTGCATGCATCGGGCCTGCAGGAGAGAATCTCGTGCTGTACTCATCAATCATAATTGACGGGAGCCGCGCCGCCGGCAGGGGCGGGCTCGGCGCAGTACTCGGCTCGAAAAACTTTAAGGCAATTGCACTTCGCGGCACGCAGAAGATAGAGCCTGCAAATGAATATGCATTCAGTGAGCAAAGGAAGCGGTTTACTGAAATCCTGAGGGGCCACCCGCTTACAGGAGACTCGCTCGGGCGTTTCGGGACCCTTGTTCTTATGAACCCGATGAACAAGCACGGCATTCTGCCGGTAAATAATTTCCAGGAAGGGTTCTCAGATAATATAGAAAACCTGACAGGAGAGACAATGCAGAAGTATCTTGTAAAAAGAACCGGGTGCTCACTGTGCCCGATAATGTGCGGGAGAGTTGCCAATGTCGAGGGGATAAAGACGCACGGGCCTGAGTATGAAAGCACATGGGCGCTTTCAGTGCAGTGCGGACATTCTGACCCGAAGACTGTTGCGATTGCAAACAATCTCTGCAATGAACTTGGCATGGATACAATATCTGCCGGCAGCACAATCGGGTTTGCTATGGAATGCTCTAAAAGAGGGCTTATTAAAGAGAATATCAGTTTCGGTGATACAAAAATCATCCCCGAGCTTCTGGAAAAAATTGCGTATAAAAAAGATATTGGCGCTATGCTTGCCCTGGGTACGAAAAGGATGGGTGAAAAGCTTGGTGCAGGTGATTTTGCAATAAATGTGAAAGGCCTTGAGCTTCCTGCATATGACCCGAGGGGCGTAAAAGGGCAGGCGCTTTCATACATGACCTCAAACCGCGGCGGGTGCCACGTGAGAGCATACATGATACCCCAGGAGGTATTGTCAACACCGAGGTACCTTGACAACCTTGAGTTAAAAGACAAGGCAAGAAAGGTGCGCGATGTTGAAAACATATTTGCTGTAATGGATTCACTTATAATGTGCAAGTTTACGACTTTTGCTGTATTTGAGAGTTTCTTCTATGAGGTCGGGATATATGCAAAGATGCTTACAACAGCAACCGGCATGTATTTTGACGAAGAGGAACTCAAAAAAGCAGGTGAGCGGATATGGAATATTGAAAGGCTTTTCAATATCAGGGCAGGATTTACAAAAAATGATGACAAGCTCCCAAAAAGGTTTGATGAGCCGATGCCGTCAGGACCTGCTGAGGGTGAGAGAAACAATGCCTGGAAGATGCTTGATGAGTACTACTCTCTTCGCGGGTGGGATGAAAGAGGAGTTCCTGAAGAGAAGAAACTAATGGATATTGGAGTTGAGTTTAGAGAATCATGGCCTAAAAAAATAATTTCACTGAACCATGAATCACTGAAAGAAGCAATAACTGCCGCAAGTGAAAATGTCGCGGGCGGAAACTGGATTGAAATTGGTTCGCCTCTTGTAAAGAGCTTCGGGGTCCGCGCAATTAAAGAGCTGAGGACCTTATACCCCTACAAGACAATCATTGCTGACTATAAGACAATGGATACAGGATACATGGAAGTTGAGATTGCTGCACAGGCAGGAGCAGATATTGTTACAGTTTCCGGGCATGCCGGCAACCATACAGTAGGAGATGCTGTGGGTGCTGCAAGAAAATATGGTGCAAGGATCATGGTTGACCTCCTGGATGATGACAAAGAGCGCGCAAAGGAAGTGGAGAAGCTTGGTGCTGATTATGTGCGCGTATTCAATAAGGATATGGTCGGTCCGGTTTCAAAGCAGGTGAAGATCCCTGTCGTGTCTTTCACTGCGCATGAGAATGCGAAAATACATGTACAGACATATTCTGATTCTGAAAAAAAGGCCGCTCTTCGAAAGAGTGCGCCTGAAAACGAGGGCGTGTGGCCAAAGCTCCAGGTTGCGCTTGATTTAAGAAGCCTTCCGGAAGCCCTGAAGCTTGCCCGCGGGGCAAAGGAAGGCGGCGCTGACTGGCTGGAAGTAGGAACCCCGCTTGTGAAGAGCGCAGGCATGGATGCTGTGAGACAAATAAGAGCAGAGCATCCGAACAGCACAATTGTAGCTGACCTGAAGACGCTTTCCAATGGGGGTAAGGAAGTTGAGATTGCTGCAAGGGCAGGTGCGGATATTATAGGCATCTGCGGGGCATCAGATGATGCAGTTATCCGCGATGCAATCAGGATGGCAGGGAAATACAATGTCAAAATAATGGCGGATCTGATATCGATAAAAGAGTCTGTAAAGCGCTCAAAAGAGCTTGAGGACATGGGTGCCGATTACATTGAATTTCATATTTCTGTTGATGAGCAGATGAGAAGCGGCAATGCAAAGATACCGTTTCCTCTTGTTGAGAAGGTTTCGAGAGCCATTTCTATACCGATGGGAGTTGCAGGCGGCATGAGAGCTGATACTGCGCCGCTTGCTATCAAATCCGGTGCTAAGCTTGCGGTTGTAGGCGGGTCGATTACGCGCGCAGCAGACCCGAAAAGGGCGACGATGGTTATTCTCAAGGCTATCGGGAGATGATTTCAGCTCAAAAGCCACTTCCACAATGGCAAAAAGCGGACTTTTTTGTCTTTAAATTTTTCTTCTGCTTCGTAATCCCATGTAATAACAACCAAATCATCGCATTTTAGCTCTTCGCCTCCTTTAACAAGAGCCTTCAATTCTCTTTCCTTTGTTTTAAATTCTCCCGGGTTATAGCATACCTGAAGCAACTGCCCTATTCTCTTGCCTTCTTTTACTACAAAATCAACTTCTCTTTGCTGATAATCATGCCAATAATAAATCTCCAAAGCAGGATTAGATGCCTGTCTTCTTTTTAACTCAACAGCAACCATATTTTCTATCAGCTTACCCCTGTTTTCCATAAATCTAAATCCTATGGATGTAAAAAATCCATTATCAATGCAATACACTTTTCTTGGAGATCTTTCCTGTTCCTTTAGGGAAAACGAAAAGCGGTCCACAAAGAATACTAGTTTTGCTGTTACCAGATGTTCTGAAAATCTCGAAATTGTCTCTGTCGGTATTTTCAAAAACTCTTCCAGTTTCCTGTAAGTGATGAGTGAACTCATGTTAGATACATAATACTTTGCCAGTTTCTTTATTTTTTCAATGCTCCTGATATTATACCTGTGTATGATGTCCCTGTTTAGAATTGTGTTATAATATTCAAGAACAATTTTGGACTTTATTTCTTTATCCTCAATCAAAACAATCTCAGGGAACCCTCCATGTTCAATGTATTCCCACACGTATTTCTTTATCTTTGCAGCATTCAGATACACATCTTTAGTGCTTCTGATTTTAAGTTTTTTAAATACCAGAAACTCACCAAAAGACAATGGGAAAATCTCAAATGTCAACTGTCTGCCGGTCAGGATAGTGGATAATTCCGCACTCATCAGTTTCGATGATGAACCAGTAATTACAATACCTGCTTCTTTTTTTTCATTTAGACTTCTTACAAACTTTTCCCACCTGTCAACTTCCTGTATTTCATCAAGGAACAGATCAGGTTTTTTCCCGGTATTTATTATTTCCATGTAACTCTCGTAAATCCTTAAAAGCGTTTTCAGGTCTGTTTCTTCAAACATGGGTTCTTCAAAGTTTACAATCAAAGTATTTTCCTTTGCTGCCTCCTTTTCAATAATATTTCGTACCAACTGTCTTAGAATATATGATTTCCCGCATCTTCTAACCCCTGTTATTGTGATTATTTTGTTGTATTTCAGGGCATTATATATCTTCCCTGTAATCTGCCTTTCCACACCAGTATCCCTGTCTTTTTTCCAGAAATTCCACTTTTCAAGAATCTCTATAATATCTCCTTTTTCCATCATAATAATACCCCTGTCCTATAATGCCTGTGTTATATATGTGTGACAAAACTTTATATATTTGTCATATATACATAGACACTTTTAAAGTGCAGACGATCATAATATGTCACCAACTGCCGGCCAATAGAAGGTTGCCGGAGGGAGTTGATTACGCGCGCAGCAGACCCGAAACGGGCGACGATGGTTATTCTTAAGGCTATTGGGCGGTAGGCTCGAACTACTTCCTGATAATGAAAATACTTTTAAAGTTGTGCTTCTGATAGTTAATGATGGCAGAAAGAAGAATCCGCCGGGTGCGCGTAATTATTGTGATTCTTGTGTTGCTGGCTCTGGTGTGTGTTCTGAGGCCAGAAACGACGGGCATGGTAGTGCAGGTAAGTATAAATGATACTGTTAATTCTACTGGCGTTAACACTACAGCAAATGAAACAACAGATATTGAAGAGCCGGATCCGTATGTGAATATTACACGGCTGGGGCATTATAATTATTCTGTGATTTTTGGGTATAAGATTATGTTTATGGGGTATGACATAAACGAGACCTTGTTGCGCCCAAATGATACGTTTGAGGTGACTTATTACTGGAAAGCGCTGGATGAAATGGATAAGGATTATAAGGTTTTTGTACATTTTACTGATGAAAAAGAACGGATATTATTTCAGCAGGATCATCTACCGCCCATTCAAACATCAAAATGGTCACAGGGAGATATTGTAAAAGGAAATTATACCATCAAAGTGCCTGAAAATGTAACCGGGACCATAAAAATAGGTCTTGGATTGTGGTATCCGAAGACAGGTAGACGGCTTGATACAATAACCATAGATAATAAAATAATTGTTGGAACAATTAAGGTGAAATAAACCATGAAGATACTGCAAGTGCCTGCACGATTTCATCCATACATTGGTGGTGTTGAAAATTATGTGTACGAATTGTCAAAGCAGTTAGTTAAACAAGGTCACGGGGTTAAAGTATTTTGTGCCAATGAACCTGCATCATCAAAAGCGCAAGAGCAGATTGGTGGTATTGAGGTGAATAGATTGAGGTATATTGGCAAAATCGCAAATACAAATATCATGCCGATACTTCCTTTTAAATTGCTTAAAGAAGATTGTGATGTTATCCATACACATTTGCCAACGCCATGGAGCGCGGACTGGAGCGCTATAATATCATTTTTAAGAAGAAAAAAACTGGTTGTCACCTATCACAATGACATTGTCGGGAGAGGATTCTCAAAATATATTGCGAAATTATATAATATGACTCTGCTCCAGTTTGTTTTGAAAACAGCGCATAAAATCATCATCACCCAACCGGAATACCTTGATTATTCGCCGTATCTTGAAAAATATAAGGATAAAATTGTTGTCATACCTGTTGGCGTTGATACTGGAAAATTTAAACCAATGAAAGGAGTTAAAAAAGGAAAAAATGTTGTAGGTTTTCTTTCTGTGCTTGATGAATATCATCGGTACAAGGGTCTTGATTATTTGCTGAGGGCAATTGCGCAGGCAAAAGAGAAAATACCTGATCTAAAACTATTGGTGGGTGGAAGCGGCGCATTGGTACAAGAATATGAAAAAATGGTGGAAGTACTTGGAATTGCGCAAAATGTTGAATTTTTGGGATTTGTTCCTGAAGATAAACTGGTTGAGTTTTATAATCGGCTGGATGTTTTTGTGCTGCCGTCGACATCCAGAAAGCAGGAAGGGTTTGGGATTGTGGCGCTTGAGGCATTGGCTTGTGGAACGCCGGTTATTGTAACAGATGTTGTGGGGATTGCTGGCAGTCTTAGAAAAGATAAACATTATCCCGTTACTGTAAATACTAATGTCGATGATATTGCGAAAAAAATAAGAGATGTATTAACTATGCCAAATACAAAAAGTAGAATTTTACAGAGTTATGATTGGGGTAATATATCTAAAAAGATTAGTGAGATTTATGAAAAGTAAAAACATTGCCTATTTATTTACAGCGACATTTATAGTCCTTTACATATATTACATTCTATCGTGTAGTGGAGACGTTGTGAATGGCACTGATAACTGGTACCATTATGGTGAAATGAGAAATTCCATCGATAAATCAATGATTCTTAATAAATACCCTGCTGGAAACACACCAACAATAACCATTGGGGTTCTGATATCGCAAATGACTGGATTGGATACACATATCATTGGTAAATATGTTACATCGACAACTTCTATGATACTACTAATATTGGCGGTCTACTTACTCTCCTTTTCGAGCTTAGTAGAGAAAAAAGAAAGGCATGCTGTACTTCTGATGTCATTGATTATCATTTTCATATTAAACAAGGTATATTTGATAGGAACAAATCCACTAATATTAGGAACATCATTATGTTATCTTACTTTAGGTATTTTGATTCGTGCTATTGAAAAAAGAACTATAAACATGTGGATTTTATTCACATTATTACTCATAATATTGACTCTTCAACACTTCTTCTCCACATATTTTTTCATACTATACTCACTCGGGATAATATTCATATTTCTATTGAAAGAGCATCTTTTGACCAAACATCTAACAAAACTGGTAATCATGTTAGCTATATTATCTTGTCTATTTTTGATGTGGTTTTTTTTCATTCCAATAATTATTCCTCTTAAAAATATAATTTCTCTCCTTGTTCAAATACCATTTAAAGAGACGCCGATTAGCGGTGGGACGCTTTCAACAATTCCAGGAAATCTCTTTGAATTTATACTACATCGATTCATCGATGAGATATATCTATATGGAATCGCAATTATTGGAAGTGTTTTTATACTAATAGACTATTTGAGAACAAAGAAAATTGAATACAAAATGGCTATGATATCATGGCCGATACTAATGATACTATCCGGATTCTTAGGACTAACATACATCTCAATCCTGTACCCAACGAGGCATTTCCAATATGATATCCCAATAATAATATTAGCATCTTGTACAATTATCAAAATCGCACTATCAATGAAAGAGAGGTTACATCTAGGACATTATTGTGGCATTTGTATCATGATACTTCTAATTTCTGGATTCGTAATTACTCATAATATTCTAAGAAATGAAGAGGGATATTTTGCAAAACAGGATTTTTCATCTGGAGAATATTATGCAAATAAGTGGATTCAAAAAAATACAATGCAAGGCTCTTTAATTTCAAATGACCAGGTACGTAGTGAGTTTATACGTTTTGTTTCAGAAAGACGAATACACTCATGGAGCGGGTTTCGTGATTTGTATTTCGTAACAAACGAATCTGAATTAAATAGGCTAATAATTAGAAATTCGCCCATAAACTATATTTACTTGTCGAAAAATATGATCATAAATGGTGTTCATTTCGGAGATAAATCAAAGGCTGTTGAATTTATACCAAAGCAAACTTTAAGTCTATATGAAACATCAAAATCTCTGGATAAAGTATATACAAACAAAGACACAATTATATACTATGTGGTACGATGAAAATATGTCTTATTTCAAACCTATATAATCCTTATGTTATTGGGGGCGCAGAAACCTATGTCGAGAAAATAGCAGAGCATCTGAGTAAAGAGAATAATGGAATAATAGTTATCACTACAGAACCATATGATGGCTTGAAATCATTAAAACCGTCTTTTATAGAAAAAGACAATATCAAAATCTACAGGTTTTTTCCGTTAAATCTGTATCATACATATTACGCAAAGAAAACAATAATTTTGAAAAAACCGTTTTGGCATACTATTGATTTTTGGAATCCTCATTCGTATTTCGTAATCAAAAATATTCTTAAAAAAGAGATGCCAAACGTTGTTCACACTCACAATTTAGGTGGTTTGTCTCTTTCAACTTTTGATGCTGTAAAAAGTCTTAACATTCCTTTAATTCACACATTGCATGATTATTCTTTGATGTGCCCTAATGCAATGTTATGCCGTAGTTCTGGTGAAGTTTGTAAAAACCAGCCATTATTTTGCAAAATTTATCAGAAAATAAAAAAACAAATCATCGATAGCAAACCGGATATCGTCACGGCACCATCTCAATTTGTTTTAGATATACACACTAAAAATGGATTTTTTAGTGATTCAAAAACACTTAAATTACCTTTAGGAGTAGATTTAGATAATAAAATAATCCCCAAAAAATATAATCCGTTAATCATTCTATACGCGGGGCAATTGTCTAAACATAAGGGCGTTCATATTTTAATAAATGCATTTAAACAGATAGATAATAAGAACATTTGCTTGAATATTGTTGGAAAGGGGCCTGATTCGGAGTATTTTCATAAACTGGCTGATAAAGATTTGCGAATTACATTTCATGGTTATGTCTCTGACAAAAGATTAAAAGAATTATATAAACTCGCAAACATTGTTGTTGTTCCTTCATTATGGTATGATAATTCTCCTGTTGTTATTTACGAAAGTTTTGCAAACAGTAATGTGGCTATTGGAAGTAACATAGGAGGCATCCCGGAATTAATAGAACATGCTAAAAACGGATTTTTATTTGAAGTTGGAAATATAGATGAACTGAGGGGTATATTGATAAATCTTACAAATAACCCTAAGAAACTAAAAGAAGTTAGTAAAAATGCTTTTGAGTCGGGTAAGAAATATGATATGAAAAAACATATAATAAAGCTGGAGAAAATATACAAACATCTGGGAAAGACAGGCAAGGTGCGAATATGAGATTAAATTTGGGTTGTGGCA
>JAUVEK010000030.1 GCA_030594795.1 Candidatus Nanohalarchaeota archaeon
GAAGAATGGAGGCATTTTTTTGGGTGTTTTTGCTGTGTTTTTGTGTATTGTCACTACTGATTTTAGTGATGCGAGTATGTAGTTTCTCAGTTCCGGCTCTGTGAATTCAAGGGATTCACCAAAGCCTTCGAGGCTCATGCCTGACATGAGCTCAAGTGATTCCTGGGGGATCTGGGAGCCGTATCTTAGGTCGTATACCTGGAAGATTGTATATGATTCTTTTGATTCTGCCACGAGAAGCTCGCCTAGCTAGAGGCTTTCTGCGGATTTCTTGCGCACCAGAAGCTCGCCGAAGCTGCCGGATATTATCTGTGCTATGCTTTCTATGGGCTTGTCTTTCATAGGGTTGTATATTGGGTGGAATTTTATTTATAGTTTGTTGTGGGGAGAGAATATTGTGATGTGCTAATTTGAAATGTACTTCTATCTTTGAAGTGATTGCTTCACTTTTTGAAGTAGAGTCAATTCCAGCCACATGCGCCATTTTTAAATATCATGCATCATAAATAAGCATTGGGTATTTGAGGAAGTGATTGTAATGAAAGTTTATGTTGCTGCTGTTCTCTATCTGATTGCCAGGCTATTTTTCCAGTGATCGCATACCTGCTCTGTCTTTTCACGGGACACTCCCACGTAAAGCCTGGGGTTGAAAAGTATCTCTTTTTCAATGTCAGAAAATTTGTTTAGATATGGCTCAAGCTCATCGTCAATTTCCATAATGTCCCTTAAGCCCTGCTGCTCTTTTTCTGCTTTTAGTGTGAGCTTTCTTACAAACTCGTGCGCGTCAGGATGGCCGTGGAAGGCAAGAAGCATGTAGAGGGGCTCTGCGGCAAATGAGTCTTTGCTCATATCGAAATTCATATCGAGGTTTTCTTTGTCCAGTACAAGCCTTTTTGAGACTTTTGCCAGGCGTACTGTGGATACGTAAAAGGCTGCAAGGAGATGTGGTATAAACCTCTCGGATGCTGAGTTTGTGAGGTCGCGCTGGTGCTCTGAGGTCTGGTCAAGGTATGCTGTGACTATACAGGGCATGAATGCCTTGTACATGCTCTTTACATTCTCGAAGTTGATGGGGTTTCTCTTGTGGGGCATGGTTGATGAGCCGACCTGGTTGGCTGTGAATTCTTCTTTTATTTCTGATATCTCTGTTCTCTGCAGGTGCCTCATGTCGTCTGAGAAGTTGGCAAGCACTGAGAATGCAGAGATTACTGAATGCAGGAGGTCTGTCATTGGCTCGGGGGGTGCTATCTGGGTCGAGTGGAGCGCGGGCCTGAGCCCGAGTGCGTCAAGGAGGTCTTTCTCAAATTCCATGGGGTTTTCGAAAAAGAGTGAAGATGCATTGTAGGCGCCTACTGCGCCTGAGACTTTTCCTCTCAGGCTGTCTTCTGCACTGATTATCGCTTCAATCCTTCCACCGAGGCGGTTGATGTAAGATGCCATGGTGAAGCCGAATGTTATGGGCTCTGCATGCTGGCCGTGGGTCCTTGCGACCTGAAGAGTGTCTTTTTCGCGGAGCGCAATCTCAATCCAGGTCTTTTCAAGCTCGATTAGTGATGGCAGGAGCACGTTTATAGTGAATTCCTTGTATCTTAATATGTTGGCTGTGTCAACTACATCGTATGATGTGAGGGAAAAGTGGACGAAGCGCCTTGCTTTTTTCGGCACTTTCGAGCGGATGCAGTTTGCAAGTGCGCGGATGTCGTGCTTTATACGGTCTTCTTCTGCGTAAACTTCTCTTGCAGCCACTTTTTCGCATGCTTTTGATATGGAGTCTGCAATGTCTTTCTGGCATATGCCCTGTTTTGCGAGGGTTTGCGCGAGGGCGGATTCCACTTTCAGCTTGTATTTTATGTATGCGTTTTCTGATAGGTAGGGTTCGAGCGCTTCCTTTATTTTTTTGTCTCTTCCGTAATACCTGTAGTCTATGGGGGATATGTTTTCGAATATGTCCATTTTTATCACAGCACTGTCTTTTTTATGTCTTCTTTGGTTTTTCTGATGCGCTCGTCTACTTTTTGGGATAGTTTTTTGTCTGTGAGTGAGATGATTTTTACTGCTGCAAGAGCTGCATTTGCGGGGCCCATGACTGTCATCGCGGGGGCGCCTGAGGGCATCCTTAAGCTTGAGTGGATGTCTATCAGATATGTTGCCTTGTCCTCTATCGGGGGGCATGCTATCACGGGCTTAACGGTGTTTGCTGCCACTGTGCCTGAGAGGCCGTTTGACATGCCGGCTACTGTGATGAATACTGCATCCGGATGCTTTTTTTCTGATTCTTCTATGATGTCGAGCACGAGTTTTGGTGTCTTGTGCGCTGATGCGACTTTGTACTGGTAGCGCATGCTGTATTCATCGAGGGCTTTGCCGATCTTTTTGCAGAAAGGGAGGTCTTTTTTTGAACCCATCAAAATTATTATCATGTTTATCACCACAATTACAGTCGTTATTGTGAATATTTGGATAAGAAGATTTATATATGACTCCAGTTGGATAGATATGCGAAAGTTTTTTTGTGTTTTTTGCCAAGTGTCTTTATCTTTCAGGTTTCGTTTTCTCTTTTTGCCATTCGAGCGCATATTCAATCCTTTTTTTTGCGCAGGGGTGGGAATATAGGAAGAATTCTACAAGGGGATGGGGGGAGTCGTCGCCGAGGTTCATGTCGCATAGGCGCTTTTCTGTGGATATTTCTGCTTCTAGTTTGCCTGTGGCGTCGAGGGCAAAAAGGTCTGCCTGTTTTTCTCTTTTTCTTGAATATGCCATCATTACCGGCATCAGGATGAGCTCAATAATGGAGTTGGTTAAAAGGAGGAGCGGGAGTCCGGCAATATCTGAGATGCCTGCCAGGCTGAAGGTCATGGAAAATTTTTCAAAGACTGCGATTATTATCAGAAATACAGGTATTATTTTCAAAGATTCGATTATTGTGAACCTTAAGATGTCCCTGTGGACATAGTGGCCAAGCTCGTGGGCTACGACAGTCTCGATTTCATCCGGGGTAAAGTTCTCTGTCAGAGTATCGAAAAGGATTATTCTCTTTGAGCTGCCTATGCCTGCAAACATCGCGTTTGCCTTATTTGATTTCTCGCTCTCGTTTGCAATGTCGATGCGGTTTATGTTTTTGATGCCTATTTTCTTTAGTATCTCAAAAATCCTTTTGCGTATTTTCTCATCTTTGAAGGGCTTTGTCTTGTAAAAAATAGGGAATATCACGACCGGATATATGTAGTCGAAGAAGAGGGTGAGAGCAATATACAATATTGCTGCATAAATATACCAGAGAGGAGTCATCTGTATGAGCACATAAAGGCCGGTCAGTATTGGAACTGAAATTATGTACATCAGAATAAGTTCCTTTAAGAAATCTTTTAGCCATGAGTGAATATTCTGGTTTGAGAGGTTGTACCTGTGCTCGTAGATAAAGCCTGAATAGAATGACAATGGCAGCTGCACGAGAGTAAGAAGAGTCAAAAAGATTATGATATATACCGGCAGATAGAAGTGTCCTGCAAGAGCTATTGAGATATCTTTGATTGTAAGTGAGTATCCTGAAAACAGCAATACTGCAAAAAAGAGTACTGGCAGAAGAATGGAATTGAAGACGCCATTCATTATCTTTGTCTTTGTGTAGATTTTTGCAATCTTTCTTTTTTTCGGGTCATACTCGTAAGGGTATTTTATTGGCATGGTTTCAACCTGCGATTAAATGATATTGTTTTGCGGCAGGGTTCAAAAGTTGGTTAAACTTCCATCCCCGCACATCTTGTTTCGCCAAACAACTTTAAATATTTCATTCGCCTGGACGGCACCAGCTTTATAACCTGTTATTTTTTCTCGCCCCATACCTTAAGATTGCCTGTTTTTCCTTTTTTGCCGCCAATATCAAAAACCTGGTTGTCGCGCGCAGCAATTGTCTTGACTCCTGTCTCTTCCTGTATCTCCTGCGCAACTTTCCATGGGCCATGCTTAATTATGCCCATGCCAAAATGCTGGATGATTGCAAGTTCAGGATTAATGTCTTTTACAAACTTTTTTGTATCCTCTACATCCATGTGCTTCTGCGAATAGGTGTCTGCCTTTGAGTCATCCCATTTCAGATAGAGGCAGTTGAGAATTATTATGCCTGAGCCGATGTGGTTTTTTGCTATTTTTTTTGTGTAGTTGGTGTCTGACAGGTAGGATATGGTGTTTTCTGCGTGGAATATGAACCCTATTCCTGTTTTGTCTGTATGTTCCGTTGGGGTGGTTGTGATTTTTAGTTTTCCTATGCTGAATTCTTCATCCGGCCTGAGAGTGAGGCTTTTGCTTACAAAACCCTGGTGATAGGAACTGACTGGCTTGTCCGGCCCTTCAAGTGCAGAAACAGATCCTGCAAGGATGCCTCTTTTTTTTCTTGTGCCATGCGTCATTGCCTCGATTAGTGCTGCAGCGTCGTTTGTGTGGTCAATGTGGCAGTGAGACAGGAGTATTGCATCGAGTTTCGGGAGTGGTATTTTTTGTGCGCGCGATTTTATAAGTGCGCCGGGACCCGGGTCAATGTATATTTTTGCGCCCATGAGTTCTGCGTAGATGCCGGCTGTTGCGCGCAGCTGCTGGATCATGTTGATTCTTCCGCCGCCGGTGCCAAGGAACTGTATTTTTGAAGCCATACAATTAGTTGGAGCAAGACATTTATATGTTTTTCAAGCCAATAATCATGTATGAATGATAATATTGAAATAGAAGCAGGCGATGAGAAGATTGGGGAAGAAATCAAAAAGCGCATGAAACAAATAGATGCAAAACTGAAGGAAATAAGAGAAATTAGAGCAGAAATCCGCGAACTCAACAAAAAAAAGGCAAAGAAGAGGCCAATTATTATTCATGTTCCTGCAGAAAAAAAGGAAGAAATCGAGAAAAAGATTAAAGAGATTATTGAAGAGTATAAGGAATAGGCAGCTTATTGATTTTCTATTTTAACACGAGCAAAGGTATATAAATTTCTGAAATCCGATATTTCATGAGTGATGGTATGGGACTTATACAAAGAGAGATAAGTTATGAAGAGTTTATCAAAGAGATTGAAGAAATGAATGGAAATACCTATTTATTAGCATTTAATCCAAAATACAGAAGAGAGATTCCTCACGGCATCGGCGGTCCTGTTCTTGAATGTTGGAATGAAACTTCCGGAGATATTGCTACTTTAGGTAAAGTTGAATATCCGGTAGGTTGTGGACTTCTTAATGTTAAAGGAGTACGCTTTATCTACCCTCATCCAAACAGGCTAGATCCAAAAGATGTGTTAGCTATCTCTCGTGATACAGTTGAAACAGGGAGATTCGAGATAGGAACAGATATGATCGGGCACAAATATTTTACAGAAGAAGAATATAACGAAATGTTGAAGTATTTAGATATTGATCCTGATACCATTGTGTCACATGTTGTGGATGATACGGGTGTAAAAAAGGTCACTGTCCACGTTACAAAATCTTCTATATCGCCGCAATAATTAATAGAAAGATTAGAAATATAGTTTTCTTTGAATTTCTAACAGGATTATCATTCCAATGGGAATAATTATTCCTTTACGACTACTTGATTCAGGCAAGTATATATATTTGCCTGCCGGTTATTCCAGAATAAATATATGAGGGATTATGATTAGTATGATTATAGAAGTAGATGCCGGAGAATTACCAAGAGATGGCCATCCGGATTCAATGGCAGCCAGGACTTCAACTCTCATATATGACATACTTCGCAAGGATCATGGCTGCACAAGAGCAGACATCGATGTAAATATTAGCGGGGGGCATGTCGAAGCAACTGGAAATGTAAGGTACGATGGTGAAGAAAAACAAGTAGATTATGCTAATATACTCAAAGAAACAGCATTAGATGTTTTAAAAAATGCAGGTTACAATGAAAAGTGGCTTGGATTCGATCCCGGCTCAATCGAATCAAAAGCAGCATTTGACCTTCAATCCGAAGAGATACACAAGGCTCAGAACGGGTGGCGCTATGGTGATTCCAGAATTCGGTGGGGTTACGCTACCCGAAAGACAAAATCAAATCTCCCGCTTTCAACCGAACTCCTGGCAAACGTAACATATTCTCTTGATGATGCTTTTAAACAGAATAAATTACCCATTGGTCCTGATGGAAAAGTGCAACTGACATTGTACGCAGATAATATATACAAAATCACACTTTCTGTTCAGCAAGAACCAGAAATATCGCACAGGAATTTTGTTTCAGAGGTGGATGAATTTGTGCGCAGGGTGCTGGATGGCTATATAAACGAAAACACGATAATTGACATAAACACTTCAGACAGTTTCATAAATGGAGGTCCTGTGTGTGATCATGGTTTAAGTTCTACAAAGCAGGGTATATATTATGGTCAAAGTTTCTCCTCCCTCGGTGGCGGAGAATACGGCAAAGATTTTACAAAATCAGAGATTGTGCTTGGGCTACAAAGTCATCTGGTTGCAGAGGAAATTCTTGAAAGATATCCGAAAATAAAAGAATGCGCTGTGATTCTTGATGCATCAATAGGTAAACCAAGACCGGTGGTTCTTGTTTATCCGGATGGTAAAGCTGACAAGCGTGTAGCAAAAGTCGTCGAAGAAGAAATGGATGACCTTCTTAATCCGCGCAAAGTGATAGAAAAATACCTAGATAAACCAGAAATATACGAATTACTAGCAGAACACGGTTTATTAGGCGGCACTCTTGGAAAAAAATACCGCCCTCCTTTTAAAATCTGAATAATCCAAAAACCACACACAACTTACAAATTAGTAGTAAAACATATAAGCTTCAGTACTACATTAGACGTATGCCAGTTTAAAGGTGCTTCTATGGAAATGCCATACCCCGCAGAAATAAAGTTACCAGAAATAGTTCATCTTGGCGATGAATCTGTCGAAGATTTAGACTGGAGGGAGATAGAGTTACTTAATGCAAGATTACGTACTCTCGCAAAAAACGAATATATCACTACACTGAATGAATGGATAATCATTCCTTTTAGAGAGGCATTCAGAAAAAAAGCAGTCTTGAAAGCAAAAGAAAGAGTTGGCGCAGATACAAAAGGGATAGTGCGCAAGTATGAATTTTCTGAAGTTTTTGATGATATAAAGTTCGTTTTAAATCTACCTGCCTATAGAACCCGCTATGAAGTTGTTTCGTCGAGATTCAAAGATATTTTAGAGGATATAATATATGACAGCGGGATAGGTGTGGGAAGAGAAGAAGTCATATCTGTCAATAAATCTCCCTATGCTTCTGTAGACTACCTTATAGCTCAAATGAAGAGACTTCGTAAGGAAAAAACAACCAGATATAACGACGGTAAGTTGATAATAAAAAGTTCAGATACTGACGAATATCTTCCCTGGGATGAAGAAATTGAAGAAATAGATGTTTATTTTGACGGCAATCATTCCAGAGTTAACGATATAACTGCTCACGAATATTATGAAGCTAGAAGTTTAAGAGAACGTATTGAGAATTATCTGGGACGCTCTAAGGGAAGACTAATAAGAAAATTTGACATACCAGAAAGATTGGAAGAAAGCATATCCCTTCCGATAACGGTAGGAGATACTGTGATAAGGTACCTCTTTTTTTGCCAACCTTCAGCAGAATATGGCGAAATTTGTTCCGGACTTGAGGGAAAGAAAACAAAAAGTATAACAAAGAATACAGGAGATTTGAACATGCTCAAGGAACTGGCATTTGATGAAAATCCGGATAAATCCATTTGGAGAAAAGAGAAACTAAATGTCAGTACCCAATCAGTTGATGGATATTATGAAATGGGAAAAACAACAATTTCAAGACAGTGTGAAGATAATTGGGAACAAAGAACATATTCAGTCTTCAGGGAGGACAATAAAATCTATGTGAATATCAGTGATGTATCGGACATATTAAGAATGCTAACTCAAGAACACACATCATACCCAACCCGGTTAAAAATAGATTTTTTTCCGGCACTTTCGGCATATTTGAGACAATCGTAAGCTTCTTCTCCAAGCGAGACGCCAAATGCGTGATCAGCTGCAAGGCTAGAGATTGTTTTGGAAGAGAAACAGAGATTATTGATGATAATAAAGGAGAATGCGCTAAAGTATTCGTGCATGCCGCTAAACTTATAAATTTGCTCTGTTAAGTTGTATCTGGTGGCTTATGGCGCAAAATGAGGGTAAGAAAAGCTCTTTGAAGAAGGAAGGCGGCAGGAAAGAGGAGAAGAGGCGCAGCCTTTACAGGTCAAAGGATGATAAGATCATCTCGGGTGTTTTCGGAGGGCTTGCTGGTTATCTGAATATTGATCCTGTGATTCTTAGGATTATCGGGGTTGTTTTGTTTCTTGCGAGGCCCGGAGAGTTTATACTTTTCTATATTATTGCGTCAATCATAATCCCGGAGTCTGATAAGGAGATATCTCATAAAGAGACAGCTGCTTTGACGGATGAGAAGAGCAGTGTTGACGGGGGCTTTCTTTTTGGTGTGGCGCTTGTTGTTCTTGGGGTTTTGTTTATCCTGCAGAAGTTCTTTTCATGGTTCACGTTTGATTATGTGTGGCCCTTTGCTTTGATTGGAGTCGGGCTATATATTCTTTTGAGGCGGTAATATGCGTAAAGGCAGAGCATCCGGGTTTTTTGGAGTTTTTCTTGTTGCAGCCGGGTTGTTTTTGATTCTCAATAATGCGGGCCTTGTTGATTTTTCGTTCTGGGAGTATTTCGGTGATTACTGGCCTTTGGGTCTTGTTATTGCCGGGGTTGCCATCATATACAAAAGAGGGGATGCTGGGTTTGCTGTTCTTGCTTTGACGCTTTTGCTCCTTGTCTTTTACGGGGCCGGACAGGTCGGCGCAGGAATTATCGGGGGCTTTGGCGGCGGTTCTTTCCCTTTTGGAGTTGATTGTGTTTTAGGGTCCGGGAATGTGACAACTGATGTGAGGCAGCTTGTTGAGTTCAGGGATGTCTCTGTCAGCACTGGTGTGAATGTTTATCTTGAGCGCGGGGCTGAGCCTGAGGCAAGAGTGGAGGCAGAGGATAATATTATTGGTCTTGTAAAGACAAAGGCAAGGAATGGAGAGCTTGAGGTTTATCTTAGTTCATGTGTGAGAAACCTGAAGCCTGTGAATGTATATGTCACTTTCCAGGATATAGAGAGCCTGGGTGCGACGTCGGCAGGGAAAATTGTTGGCAATTCAAGGATTGAGGGTGAAGAGATTAGGATTGTGTCCAGTTCGGCAGGGATGATTGATGTTGAGGTTGAGGCAATGGATGTTACTCTCGATGCTGGCAGCAGCGGCGTTATTACTGTTTCGGGTGAGGCGGAGAATGTTTATGCTGATGCGTCCAGTGCAGGGAAGATATATGCTTTCGGGCTTGTGGCTGATGATGTTCGCGCGAGTGCGAGCAGCGCGGGGGTTGTGCAGGTTTATGCTTTGAAGAAGCTTGAGGCTGATGCGTCGAGCGCGGGGAAAATTGAGTACAAGGGCGATGCTGATGTTGATGAGGATACGTCGAGCGCAGGTGTTGTGCGGAAAAAGGGTTGAGTGATATGAGAAGAGACAGAAAGCATAGTTTGTTTGCGTGGATCCTGATTACGATAGGGGTCATTTTTGTTCTTGAGAATTTCGGGATAGTTGATGATGCCTTTTCGAAATTATGGCCGGTTCTTTTGATTGTGATCGGGGTTGTGATGATTGTCGGGGATCGGGGTAAAAGTATAGTCAAGGCACGAATAAACTGAGTATCATGGGACTTGCGTCCCAAGCTTTCGAAGACTATCGTCTTCAAAACAGTGCCTTGCCATATACATCAAGGCAAATTGGTTTTTTGCTGAAATTGGCTCATTTATTTCATGCCTTGAGTATAGTTAAAGCCATGATAAATAGTGTATCGGGTTTTGCCATCTACTCAAGGCAATGTGTTTCAGTATTTTGACAAGGCTCTGCAAAATAGGCTGCGGAATGATATTTTTTACTCTGCAATAACGAAAGATATATAAATTTTTCTTTTCACTATTATTCTATGCCTTATAAGAATAGCGAAAATATAACATGGCATCCTCCTGAATCGGATGTAGAAGTGCCGCATCGTGACTTTATTGAAGAATTTGTTAGGAAATATCTTCTTGAAGAAGGAAATATCAGTTTAGAACCAACTGATATGACAAAGGGAACACATAATCAGCCATATGTAATGTTCTGTGGAGATGAAACGCTTTCTCTTGATAAGGGACCATATCATCTTAGTCTTTGGACTGTGGATATGCGTGCGAAATACAGACAACCTGAGAGAATGGATGATGCCTCTTTTGAGGATGCAGAAGATATAGGAATGTTTCGTATTGGGCAACTGTTCAAAAATGGTGCGTTGGTATTTAAATCGATCCATTATCGTCCTATACCTTATACGAATCCATCGAAGGAGATAGTACTCTTGCATGAACCTCCGGAAGGTTATAATGATTCTGAACACAAAATAATAATGGCGCCTTTACCTATAGGTAAAGATGTATGGTCTGAGATGTTGGAGCAGGATTAAACAATATTTTCGATGATTTCAGGCAGTTTTCTGATTTTATGCTGTATGCGGCGCTTACTTCTTCTGATTCCTCGATGAGTTCAAGTTTTCCTTCTTTTTTTAGCTTATTCAAACGCTAAAGATTCCGCTACTCTATTGAGTAGCGGTACGCGGAATCTTTGCGTGTCAAGAACCTTTGGTGATGTGTGTGGGGCATGCAAAGCATGCCGCCGGTCTATTGACCGGCGGTTATTGACAAAATCCGGTTTTTTCATAAAATTGTTCTACTCCTTTTATTATTATATGGTCTTTTATTATCTCTTTTATTAGCAGCGAGCCTGTGCTGAAAGCACCAGTTTTTATGCTGAGTCTTGTATTTATGGTTTCTATATCTTTCTTTATCTTTTTGTCACTGGTTTCTATGTATATATCTATGTCGCTTTCTTTTTTTGCCCTGAATTTTGCGTAGCTTCCGAATAGGACTATCAGGTGTGATGTGCTCTGATTGATTATGTCTGAGAATAATGGCTCCAGATTTGGATATTGTGCTATCAGTTTTGTGAATTTGTAGTTTTCTGCGTTGTAGACGTATTTTTTTGCCGGGAGGTATTTTTTTATGAAATATACTTTATTTCTTCCTGAGACTGTAAAGTCGATTACACCTTTTTTTTCCAGGTCTTTCAGTGTTCTCTGGACTGTTGTTAGGGAGGTTTTTATTTCTTTTGATAATTCTCGTCCATGGGATGTTTTTTTTAGAAGTTTAAGGATTATCTCGTATTCTGTATTTATTTCGTTGATTTTATTTTGGTTCATATGATTCATATTAGAATCAAAAGTATATAAAGATATTGCAAATTTGGGTATGGAAATTTTTTCCGTGATACTAAATTATCTCGCAACCTTGACTTCTATTGCAAACTCTTCGCCGCTACGTTCAGCCTAAATTTTTGCGCCTGTTAGTTGCAAAAACTTTGCATAAGCTGAGACGCAACTTATATAAAATCAGGTCATAATAGTGTAAAATGGTGAATTTTATGATTGCAATCGGTTCTGACCACGGGGGTTTTGCGCTTAAGGAAAAGGTTAAGGGGGTTCTTTCCCGGCTTGGACATGAGTGCAGGGATGTTGGATGTGATTCTGCTGACTCGTGTGATTATCCTGATTTCGGGGAGGCTGTCGGCAAGTGTGTTGGTTCTGGTGAGTGCGAGCGCGGTGTTGTTATCTGCACTACCGGGATTGGTATTTCGATTTCTGCGAATAAGGTTAAGGGTGTCAGGGCTGCGCTTTGCTGTTCTGTTGATTCTGCTTTAATGACGCGTAGGCATAATGATGCGAATGTTCTGGCGCTTGGCGCGAAGTATACTGATGAGAAGGCTGCACAGGAGATTGTACAGGCGTTTCTTGAGACTGAATTTGAGGGCGCAAAAGCAGGTGGGGAGCGGCACAAGAGAAGGGTTGACAAGATTTTGGCAATTGAGGAGAGGAATTTTAGGTGA
>JAUVEK010000138.1 GCA_030594795.1 Candidatus Nanohalarchaeota archaeon
TCCTCAACCTTCCCGACAAGGCGAACCCCAAGCGCATGCTCAATTTTACGCGCAAACGAAAGATCCGGCTTAATCTTCCCTGCCTCTATCTTGTGCATCAGCGATTCCTTTGCATGCAGCACCAGAGCCATCTTCTTAACATCCCACTCTTTCTTCTTTCGCGCCTCACAAACAATCTTCCCGAACCCGGAAACAACCTCATCCTCAACAATCTTTTGCTCCCGCGCAGGCTTTAAAAACGCGCGCACACTAACATTCGCAGTCCGGACAACCTCCCCTTTCCCTGCGCATCCGTCACACACCTCAAGAACCGCCCCCTCGATTTTGGCGCGCTTCAGATAAGGGCAGCCCCTGCCACACATTTCACAAGTCGGCATACTCAACTCACCTCACGAATTAGTCAGTTTAATAAAGGTAGCAAAAGCTAAAATAACTTATGCAGGAAATACGCAAAAACCTCAAAGAAACATACAACAAAATAGCCCCCCACTTTGACGCCACAAGACAGAAGCCATGGAAAGAAGTAGAAGAATTCATAGACAGCCAGCCAAAAGACGCACTCATCCTCGACCTTGCATCAGGCACAGGCCGCCACACACTATACGCAAAAAACCGCAGCCTGAACCCCGTAGCAGGCGACTTCTCAATCAGCCAGTTGCGCACACTCAGAAAAAAAGACAAAACAATTCCATTAGTCCTCCTCGACCTCACCGCCCTCCCATTCAGGCCCAATACCTTTGAGTCAATAATCTGCATAGCAGCAATCCATCATCTGGAGACCGAAAAAGAGCGCATAACCGCCCTAAAGGAAACAGAACAAATCCTGAAACCCCAAAGCTCCATACTCATCAGCGCATGGGCGCACGACCAGCCGCGCTTCAAAAACAAGCCCCAAGACATCCACCATACATGGGACAAAAAACACCCCCGCTTCTACCACCTCTTCAGAACGGGAGAACTCGAAGGCATCTCAAAAAGAGCAGACCTCCAGCCAATCAAATCATACCGCATAAAAGACAACATCTACGTTCACTCCCGCAAAACAAAGCAGACAACCGGCGCAGACACAACATAAGCAGCGATACCCAAGATAAGCAGGTTATCAGGACAAAAAAATAATCCCAAAATCACGACAATCGCCTCAATACTGATAATGACTTTCTCACCATTTTTCAGGCTCCTGTAATTCTTGAAATTATAAAACCGTATATTCGAGATCATCAGGAGCGACAGCACAATCGTCATCAGCCCAACACATATCGCAGGCATCGCAATATTCCCGTAAACAAGGGCAATTGCAAAACCAGCAATAACAGGCGTAGGGATACCCAAAAAATGGCCCTTGACATTGATGACATTAAACTTGGCAAGCCGATACACTGAGCACGACACAAGAACCAGCCCGATTGCAATCCCCGCGAAGCCAAGCGTTTCCAGGTATATATTATAAATCAGGACCATAGGCGCAACACCGAAAGAAATCGCATCAGACAGCGAATCAAGCTCTTTGCCGATATCCGATGTCTGCTCAAGCATCCTTGCAAACTGCCCGTCAAGCTGGTCTGCAAGAACAGCAATAACCAGCATCAGCGAAGAATAACGATAATCCCCACTGAACGCAAACAATATCGCAAGAGAGCCGCACATAGCATTCAGAAGCGTCATTCCGGTAACAAAAGATTTTTTTAATAATAACATAAATGCCCGCCCCTATATTTTATATTTTTTATTGTATATATATATAAGCATGAACCGGCAATAAAAAAGCTTGGAAATACTCATCATATATCATCATGATTTCCATGATTCTTTGCTCTTATATCCCAAAAAATACATGGCCCCGAACCCAATTGTCGTATTAAGCCCAAGCACGATAATCCTGTCCACAATCACAACCGCAGCTGCCAAAGGAAAATCAAGCCCGCAAAGCACAAACCCTGCAATCATCGCAGGCTCAACAGCGCCAATTGCACCAGGCAGAAGCGGCACAACAGCTGCAACAGTAGCAAAAGCAACCGCAATAACAATAGACAAAGGATCTGCGCTTCCTCCTAATGCAAGAATAATAATATACAGTCTCAAAATATCCAGCAGCCTTATCAAAACAGTAATACTCATAGTTGATACAACTGTTCTGGGGGAAACCTCTCTCAACGTGCCGTTAAAAATATCAATATTATGCTCGAGATTATCCTCAAACTTCAAAACATGCTTCTTAAAAATCCCCAACTTTTTCACTATCGACGTAAAAAACAAAGTAACCACAAGAGATGCCTTCCTGTTCAGCGATGTATATATCAATGATCCGATAATCAGTATCCCGACACCAATAGTAAACAGCAATGGATACAAAATAATAACCGGCAAATCAAGCTTAAAATAAAGAATCATAACAGCAGCAATATCAATCAGCACAAAACTCCCATACTCAAGGAAATCCGTCGCAATCACTGTTGCTAGGGTCCTTGACTTTTTAGTGGAGCTGGCCTTGCTAAGAAAATACGCCTTTGCAGGCTCCCCCCCCGAGATTGCGACTGGCGTGACGCTGTTTATCGCGCATCCTATCCATGAAATAGCATACACAGAAACAAACTTCGCCTTCATCTTCATATCAATAATAAACTCACTCCATCTGATAGCAGATAACAGGACAGTAAGAATATAAGCAAAAACAGCCAGTGCACAATAAAAGAAATTCATCTTATGATATATGATGAACAATTCGCCAATACCAACACTATGTAAGACAAACAATATGATGCCAAAACTTACAACAAAACCCGCAATCCCAAGAGACTTCATGACATACAATATAGAATTTATCTATTTAAAACTAATCTTCAAGCCATCTGTTGAGCGCAGGCTTAAAGAAAACATTCGCAAAAACCTTAAGATGTATCAGTTTCGAGCCCCTTCTGCCGTGCGGAATTCCCTTTCCCA
>JAUVEK010000142.1 GCA_030594795.1 Candidatus Nanohalarchaeota archaeon
CTGCACGGAGTAGACGAAAACAAAGTCGCAGAAGCTGTGCTCACAAAACACTTCCTGCGCGACATCAAAGGAAACCTGAGAAAATTCACAAAACAGGGTTTCAGGTGTGTAAACTGCAACGAGAAATTCAGGAGAATTCCCCTCAGAGGAAAATGCACGCGCTGCGAAGGCAAAATCATCCTCACGATCTCAGAAGGCAGCGCAAGAAAATACATTGAGCCCTCGAAACGGATAATGGACGACTTTAAGATATCATCTTACTTAAGGCAGCAGTTCCTTCTCATAGAAAAAGAATCAGACGCAATATTCGGGAAAAAAGCAAGACAGCTCAATCTCTCCAAATACAAGTGATAAGCGCATCAGCGGAACGGTTTTGTGTGAGCGAAGAGCGCGCTTTATCACCTAAAACAAGATATTATGTAGACGAAAATAACACATATTAATACTGTGCATCGTAATGTACAATAATCCAGAAATATAGTGCATTATAATGTACAACATTGCACGAATCACTAACAAAAGATTTGATGAGATTGCAAACACCATTAATAGATTACTCAGCACATCTCCTTCATCCCAAACATTCACACCAACCAGCGTGAAACAAAACCCACAACAAGCCCATCATTCACGCCAGCCAGCCCACACACATTCCACAGGAAATGACGGGGTGTGAACGATTCTGTGTAACAGATGTGAACAAAAACCGATCCCTTTATATTGTTTCTCCACAGGAAATGAAGGGGTCGTGAAAATTAGCTGCTTATAGTTAACGTCGTTACTAAATAGACAAACTCAGCCAAAAACCAAGAGACGTTAATCTATCCGGGGAAATCGAAGATTTCCTGGATCCTAAAAATCGTAAAACGATTTTTAAGGATATGGTGAAGACATTATTTTCAACGAAGTTGAAAAGCTTACCATGAACCAAACAACCAATATGGGATGAGTTCCAAAAGTTATGTCTTCAACCATAATTATCTGAAACATCCATAATCTTGAAAAGTAGTTCGCCTGCAAACTGTTAAAGTGGAGCCATTATCCCATAGAAAGTATAGATATCAACAGATTAACAGGATCAGATGAACACGTATAGAACAATTCAAGATCAAAAAAGCGCAACAAAATCCCCCGACAACAGGGATTCTCTCATGCATCTCAAATTCAATCCTTATCCCCAAACAACGGTTCCCAAAAAAATCACATGGTTTCAAACGTCACCACATGGTAACCGAAAAATTTATATAGTTTCGAACGTCACCATACATATGGTCAAAAGAATTAAAAAAATAGAGCCGCGCAAAGACGAGGAAGCATACCTGAAAATACTCCACTGGTTCTTCTCATTCCCAAACAAAGAAATGAGCCTCAACGACTTGTCTCAGGAACTAAAAATCTCAAAAACAACAGCAAACAAGATTGTTACACAATTCGTCAACGAAGGATTTCTGAAAAAAGAAGTATTAGGTAGAATATGGAGAATCTCATGCAACCAGAGCCACTACTATTTTCACACGCGAAAAATAAGCCATAACCTGACAATGGTCTGCGAATCAGGCATACTGGAAGAAATCCACAAACACATACCCGGCGCAAGAGCCACCATCCTGTTCGGCAGCTACAGGAAAGGAGACGACACTGAAAAAAGCGATATAGACATTGCAGTTGAGGTTCTTGACGATGAAGAAGTGCGCATAATCGAATTGGGAACAATATCGCAATTAGGATACAGGAAAAATGTCCCGGTAAACCTTTACATATTTTCAAGAAACAAAATAGATCTCAACCTGTTTGCCAACATAGCAAACGGTATTGTACTCGAGGGATTCTTAGAGGTGCGGCCTTAAATGAGATACAAAAGACCGGATATAAAAAATGCACAAAGCATTGCTGAGGCAGCAGAGCGGGAGATGAAATTCACACTCTCCCTGGAGCCAACAGAAGAAGCAGGCACTACAATCATAAGAAACATATACGAAACCTTCAGAATGCTTGGAAACGCATTGTTAGTGGCAGAAGGCATAGAGTCAGAGGACCATGTTGCACCAATAAGAGAATTGCTAAAACTCAAAGTAGATACCAAAAGACCAATATATCTTATAGGCAATCTTAGAAGATTGAGGCACAACATAAATTATTATGGCTACAGGCCGAAACTCGCTGAAGTCATAGACACACTTTCAATAGCCAAAAATTGTTTCAAACCCCTGCACAGCGCAGTAATAGAAAAAATAAACGCAGGCACCGCCCTCTCTTGACCTGCCAGGCTGCATTTTACCCAAAAACCAAAAAAAACTCAGGAAAGCAGATACCTTTGCTTAATATAATCCACAAACGGTCTCTCCTTTCCCTCAAAATATATTTGGGGCTACATTTATTTAGATGGCTATTTTGTAGCCCCCAACTTTTTTTCAAGCAAGACAGCCATTCCCAGGGGCAGGAAAATAGACTCGAAGTCCATGAACAGTGGTTCCCAAAAAAGCCATATGGTTTCAAACGTCACCATAAGATGACCAAGATACAAATAACAGAGGCATTTATCAATCCACCCCCAACACAAACCAAACAAACCCAAAAATTAATATAATTGCCCCCATAATAAATAACCAATGGTAACAAGACACTTGAAAAGACTGCACGAAAAACTCAAATCTTTCTTAAGCAAAATATTCAAAAAAAACAAGGAAATAAAGCTCGGGCTCTACGGCCCCCCAAACTCCGGCAAAACCACGCTTGCAAACACCATCTGCAAAGACTGGCTTGGCGAGGAACTCGGTGCAGTCTCGCAAATCCCCCACGAGACCCGCGAAATCCAGACAAAAGAAAAAGTCATAATCGAAAACAACGGCAAAAAACTCACATTCAGCCTGGTCGAC
>JAUVEK010000127.1 GCA_030594795.1 Candidatus Nanohalarchaeota archaeon
TGCGTGCAAACAGAAAACAACATCATATACAACAGCATCATAATCGCATGCATTATCGGCATCATTACAGTCTCGGCATTGGTCATAACAAACACAAAAGACGAGGGCTTTACAGAGCTTTACTTTCTTGACTACACAAAAGTGCCTGAAAAAAACACAGTGACCTTCAAATACGGGATTGCAAACCATGAGAAAGAAGAGATAGACTACAACATCCGTTTCCTGGTCGGCAGCAAAACTGCCAAAAATAAAATAAAAACACTTAAAGATAATGAGACATTCATTGAAGAATACACATTACTCCTCGACCCGAATGACCCTGGCAGCCAGAGGATAAGCATCGAAATAACGTACCAAAACAACACTCAGGAAATACATTTTGTGACCAGGGAATCTTCAAGGTGATAGTATTAAAATTGCTCTAGTATCTGACGTAATCTACCCGTATGTTAAGGGCGGGGCTGAAAAAAAGACTTATGAAATCGCAAAATCACTCCGGGATAAAGGTCATGAGGTCCACCTAATCGGGATGAAATGGTGGAGCGGTAATCCGGACTTCGTCAGGAATAATCTCCATCACCATGGAATATGCAAATGCAGGAGACTATACAACAAAAACGGCACAAGATCCACGCGCGAAGCCATCAGATATTCACTCTATCTAATGCGTCATTTTCTGGAAAACGACTACGATATTGTCGATTCAAATGAATTCCCGTACCTGCCTAATTTTGTTGTCAAACTATATTGCATCCTCAAAAAAAAGCCCATGATAATCACATGGCATGAAGTATGGGACAACCAATGGTACGAATATCTCGGCCCCTGCCAGGGCAGTATAGGCCGATCCATTGAAAAGAAAACTGCCTGGCTGCCAGACATAATCATTGCCAACTCCAAAAAGACAAAAAACGACCTGGTACACAAACTCAATATCACACAGGAAAAAATAGCAGTCATCCAACCAACAATACCTGCTGACCTTTCGAATATACCGCGTTCAGAAGAAAAATTCGACATACTTTTCTGCGGCAGACTAATAAAAGACAAGCATGTAGACATGCTGATAAGGGCAATCAAAAACATTAACCCCCTCCCGACATGCGCGATAATCGGGGAAGGCCCTGAGAAAAAAAGCCTCGAAACACTGGTAAAAAAATACAGCCTCGAAAAAAGAATTAAGTTTCTCGGATTTCTAAATGCCCACAAGGAAGTCATGTCTTACATGAAATCCTCAAAGCTGTTCGTCTCCCCCTCAACCAGGGAAGGATTCGGGATCGCCGTATCAGAAGCAAACGCCTGCGCTCTGCCCGCGATAGTAATCAATGATAAAAACAATGCAGCAAGACACTTAATCAAAGACGGCATCAACGGATATGTATGCGAAAATGACGAAAAGATGCTCTCAGAAAAGATTGCACTCATCCTCAGCGACAATAAATTAAGAAGCAGACTAGCCCGAAACTGCAAAAAGATGTCATCAGCCATGTCAAACTCAAAATCTGCCTCAAAAATTGAACATATATATGAGTCATTATTGTAAGCCGGACATCCTGAACAATCCCCGTCTACTCAAGAACCTTAACACTATCTATCTTCCCGTCCCCGTCCATATCAAACCCGCGCACGAGCGCCGCCCAGCTGTCTTCACCATTGTACTTCCCAAGTATCTTATCCGTATATCTTGTAAACGCGATAATAGCCGCTTTTGTGCCCCCGTTCGTATTACCCGCAAGAATAATAATACTCTTCTCCGTATTATTTGGATTCACAACTTTCGATATTATGCCGATATTGTCGTCATGGTATGTCTTATTGGTCTTCTGCGAATATACTGACCTGTAAGGGAACTTGTCCGTGAGGAACCTGACAGGCAAATAAGGATTAAGCTCCTTCGTTATGACATTCGTCAGCACCCCGCCGACCAAAAAAAGGTTCATGTTTGTCCTTCCCTCAGCCTTGATATCAACATCCAGGCGCGCGCTGAATTCCTTTGCACATGTCCCGAACTGCCCAAGGAAAAGCCCAAGCTCAATTGCATAATGTCCGTCCCTCGAGCGCACCTGGTGCGGGCCATGCGGGTCAGGAGACCCGACAACAATCATGGAATCCATCCTGCCACCATTCACATGCGGGTACAGAAACTGCCTCAATTTGTCTGATTTGCCAGGCACCGGAAAATCCACAAGCTTCTCATCGCCCCCGGGAAGGTCAAGCGCAAACCCGTAACATGTCGGCGCATAAAACTTCGCAAGAGCGCCCTTCTTCTCCACTTTGCTGATGACCTTTATAATCCCGTTGATTTCAAGCTGCCTTATATGATAATACACTTTCTGCTCATGCATCTTCAGCCTTTTTGCAATCTCTGCCGGGTATATCGGCCGCTCAGTGATTAATTTCAGTATTTCCCAGCGCTGGTCATTCAAGAGCCCCCTGAGCTTCCCTGGATTCTCCTCAAGCCTGACTGTTTTCGAGAACAGCTTGCCGCCTTTTTCCCTGATTATCTTCGCATCCACAAAATCACCACTATTAATTGTGTTTTAACGGTATTACAAATCCCATAACAATAGCATAAATAATATAGCAATCTTTATAAAACTATCGCATTATCCACTATAAAGTAATTTATAGCGCTTGCATCTGATTTTCAGCAAGCCATTTAAAGCTGACACACCAATATAGAAGCTTATGTGCGGAATAATTGGATACACCGGAAAGAGAGATGCATCAGGCATCCTCTTTGAGTCACTAAAGAAACTATCCTACAGGGGCTACGACTCCTGGGGTCTGTGCACGAGCGCATCAGGCAATCTTCATATTTCAAAAGCCATAGGAAAAGTTGACGAGACAGAAGTCGACCTTGACCGGTTCCGCGGCACGACAGGAATCGGGCACACCCGCTGGGCAACCCACGGGGGCATATCCGACGCCAATGCCCACCCGCACACCTGCTGCGATAACAGGATAGCAGTCGTGCACAACGGCGTCATCGAAAACTTCCAGAAACTGAGGCACGAACTGAAAAGCAGGGGCCACGAGTTTGCAAGTGAGACAGACACAGAAGTGATACCGCACCTCATAGGAGAATACGTAAAGCAGGGGCAGGATTTCGTGGACGCCACAAAGAGCGCCCTCCAGAAGATAGAAGGCAGCTTTGCAATCGTCGCCATCGATGCACAAGACAATGTCATGATTGCCGCAAGAAGAGGCTCACCTCTTGTCCTCGGGATCGGGAAAGACGAATTCTTCGCAGCATCAGACATACCTGCATTTCTTGAACACACAAAAAAAGTCATATACCTTTACGACAATGACATCGCGCTCATCAATGAGAACATCTATATCTATAACCTTGACAATGGAAAACCAGTCTGCCGCGAAGTCGACAGCATCGAATGGGACATTGAGAAGTCAAAAAAAGGTGATTTTTCACATTTCATGCTAAAAGAGATCACAGAGCAGACA
>JAUVEK010000104.1 GCA_030594795.1 Candidatus Nanohalarchaeota archaeon
TCAATATAGGGAATGACCGGATTATCCGGAACACTGAGGGTTGAGCCATTTGCTTCTATTATTTTCCCGGCAGGCGGATATTTTAGTTTTTCAAATTCTATCATTTTGACGCATCCATCTAAATCACAAACAAAAATCCCCGTGCTTCTTAATGTGCGCCACCAGCCCGCCGTCATTCAAAATCGTCATCATGACTTTCGGAAGCGCAGGAAAATCGAGCTCAATGCCCCTGGTCTTATCAATCAATATCCCGCGCTCAAGCTTAATCTCAAGCTCGTCGCTGTCATCAATTTTGTCAGTATCGCACATGACCACCGGGAGCCCGACGTTGATTGCGTTCCTGTAAAAAATGCGCGCAAACGACTTCGCAATGACAGCCTTAACACCTGCGAGCTTAATGATAGCCGGCGCATGCTCCCTGCTCGAACCCAAGCCGAAATTCCTGCCTGCAACAACAAAGTCGCCTTTCTTAACTTTTTTTGCAAAATCAGGGTCTGCATCCTCCAAAACATGCTTCGCAAGTTCAGGAAGGTTTGACCTCAGGTGAAAAAGCCTTCCCGGCGCTATAAGATCCGTTGAAATATCGTCACCAAACTTATGCGCCTTTCCCATCTAGAGCACCTCCCGCGGGTCAGTAATCCTGCCAGAAAGAGCTGTTGCTGCAGCGCATGCAGGTGATGCAAGATATATCTCTGCGTTTGGGTTGCCCATCCTGCCCCTGAAATTCCTGTTCTGGGTCGAAAGGCATGACTCGCCGTCCCCGAGAACGCCTTCATGAACTCCAAGACAGGCGCCGCATCCCGGTGCCATCACGCAGGCCCCGGCCTCAACAAGCATCTCTATAGTGCCGTCCCTGATAGCATCAAGGTACACTTTTTTCGAAGCAGGCACCACAATGAGTCTCACATCCTTATGGATATGCTTCCTGCATAGAATCTGCGCGGCAATTCTCAGATCATCAGCTCTGCCGTTAGTGCATGTGCCAATAAAGACCTGGTCTATTTTAATGTCTTTAATCTCGTCAATAGTCTTTACATTATCAACAGTATGCGGAAATGATATCGTGGGCCTGACAGAGCCGGCATCAATCTCTATAGTGCGCTCGTATCCTGCATCATCATCAGGCGCAACCCGGGCATAATCATCTTCTCTCCTGTTTTCTTTCAGAAACTCCCTTGTCTTTTCATCAGATGCGATGAGGCCCGCCTTTGCACCGGCTTCCACAGCCATATTCGAAAGAGTAAGCCTCTCGCTCATGGACATGCCCTCGATAGTGTCACCAGAGAACTCCAGTGCCTTGTAGGTTGCACCATCGGCCCCGATAAGCCCGATGATATGAAGAATAAGGTCCTTTGCATAAACACTTTTCTGCAGTTTACCTGTAACTCTTATCTGTATTGTTTCTGGCACTCTCATCCACGTCTTTCCGAGCGCGATGCCAACAGCAACATCTGTTGAGCCCATGCCAGTTGAAAATGCGCATAACGCGCCCCCTGTACATGTATGCGAGTCAGCTCCGATAAGGATATCACCAGGCTTCACATAACTCTCGTTGATTACCTGGTGGCACACGCCCTCGCCGATATCAGAAAGCATACAGCCTGTCTTTTTTGCGAAATCGCGCAATTTAATATGGTCATTGGAAAGCTCTTTTTTCGAACTTGGAGCTGCATGGTCTATGAAAAGAACGGTCTTTTTTGGATTTTTTGCAATTTCCATATCAAGCTCCTTTAGCTGGCTTATCGCAAGCGGGCCTGTCCCGTCCTGGGTAAGGCACACATCAACATTCACAACGACAATTTCACCTGCCGTGACACTCCTTTTGCAATGTGTTGATATAATCTTTTCAGCCAAAGTCTGTCCCATAAAATGCAACACCTACTCTTTTGGAAACGGTTCATACTTGCATGCATACTCGCACGATAAAATTTGCGGCATAAACTCCATCGCAAGGCTTATAAGCTCATCCTCGGAAATAGCTGTAGTGCGCCCGTCATGGTATTGCTGGTGGATAGACTCAAACATCCTGGCCAGGCCGGGAGTTGTTTTATCAATCTTTTTCCCGGGTTCAAATAGCTCATTGATTTTGTATACAAGCCCGGCAGTGCCTGACTTATCTGTAATAGCAACCTGTACCGGCCTTTTTAATATTTTGTTCGTGTCAAAGATGTTGTATATTTCTTCGTTTTTTAATAAACCGTCGGCATGAATTCCTGCGCGCGTCATATTAAATTCAGAGCCTACAAACGGTTTTGTTCTTGCAACCTTTGTTTTGATAGTATTTTTAAAATACGCGACAATATCTGTTATTGTACTAAGGTGCATACCATTTGTTTTTCCTGTAAGTTGCGCATACTCGATGCAAAGTGCTTCAGTCGGCGTATTTCCTGTCCTTTCCCCGTATCCCAAAAGCGTTGCATTGACTCCTGCGCAGCCGTGATACCACGCACAGACAGCATTAATAAGCATCCTGTAAAAATCATTATGCCCATGCCACTCAAGCTGCTTCATTGGAACTCCTGCATCATGCACCATAGTATAGACCAGTTTGGGCACGCTTCTTGGCAGGCAGGCATATTCACTAGGCACACCGAAACCCAGAGTATCGCACAGTCTGATTTTAACAGGCATGCCTGATTCTTTCTGCAGTTCCATCAGCGCTTTTGCAAGCGGCAGCACAAACCCATACACATCAGCGCGCGTGACATCCTCAAAATGGCAGCGCGGTATGATTTCACTCTCAATCGCAGCGCGGGCAATATCAAGGTAGTTCTTCATTGCTTTCCTTCTTGTCCATTTAAGCTTCAGGAATATATGGTAATCAGAAGCAGAAGTAAGTATTCCTGTCTCCTTTAGTTCCATCTGCTTCACAAGCTTGAAATCCTCTTTGTGGGCGCGTATCCATCCTGTAACCTCAGGGTATTTGAATCCCTTTTTCATGCATGCTTTGACTGCCTGCTTGTCTTTTTTGCTGTATAGGAAAAATTCTGACTGGCGTATAACTCCATTGGGCCCGCCGAGCTTGTGAAGAAACTCAAACAGCCTTTCTATCTGCTCAACAGTATATGGCTTGTGCCCCTGCTGGCCGTCCCTGAATGTCGTATCTGTGATAAATATATCCTCTGGCATCTCCATCGGGACCCGCTTGTTTTCAAAGGTAATTCTTGGAATCTTTGTATATGGAAAAATATCGCGCATGAGGTTGGGCTGTTCCACATCCTCCAGCGCTATTTTCGGATTATCTTTGAGCGCATTTTTGTCATTTTCATCAATGAATTTAAGGGGGGCCATAAAAACCACGTCAATTAACGTATAAATGGATTTTGCAGGCAGTTTTTAATATGTTTGGTTTTTTGGCAGAGAATTAAAGAATCATGTGAAGAAATAGGCAGCATTTGCAATGGTCAGGTGACCACACAATTCGCTTTTATCAGGAGGCGATGATTAATTTAAGAGGCCTTTGTTTTTCAATGATTCTGTAACCTGCGGGTTCAAATACATCCTTTATTCGTTCTACTACTTCTCTATAAACCGAATCAAGCCAATCTGCTGATATAGTAGAGTCATCCTTTCTCTTAAATTGATCTTTTTCACCATAAGAATTTGTTGGGTTGCCTGTAAGTTCGACGGTTTTCGTATAAGAGTCTATATCTGCAAAATCAATGCTTTGCAAGGCTGACCCTTCATGGTATATTTGCGAATGTTCAGAAACTGGAAATAACTTGATGATCGTCGCACCTTCATATGTGTTAAAAGTAATTTCTTGACCAGTTTCAGTTTCTTCAGTAGTACTATTTGCAGGGAACTCGCCAACAGTGTGATGCCTGTAACCTATAGTTAGATTGGGTGGAAAATACTTGCTAAGCACGTCATTAAATAATGCCATTAGTTCTGCACTACCTTCACGATTTTCGCTTATATGAGCCCACACGTCTTCAGGAGTACGGACAGTAGTGGTTTTGGCTAATCTTTCATCAAGGAATTGACAATCAACAGGCATACTAAAAATTTAAGCGCAAATGCTTAAAAATCTTTGCACTTTTATCACTTCAAAGAAGTGTTGCTGCGCAGACACAGCAAAGATTTTAGTTGTATTAGTACCTCAAAGAGAAGGATTGTACTAAATATGAGTTCAAAAGTTAAAATAATTCACATCCGATAATAATATATAGTCAAGGCACTAATAAATTGAGTGCAGTGCCTTGCCATATACATCAAGGCAAATTGGTTTTTTGTTGAAATTGGCTAATTTATTTCATGCCTTGAGTATAGGTTAATAAGTTGCACATATTATTGGTGATTTTAATTGAAAACAGAACTTTCGTCCCTTGAGATCAAGGTGCTTGCTGGTGAACTTGAATGCCTAACCGGCGCCCGTATCCAGAAAGTGTACCAGGAAAAGAAGATGGTACACCTGTCCATGCATGTGCCGCGCAAGGGCACAAAAACACTTATAATGGGCGACGGGAAAATCTTTTTGACGAAATACCGGCTTAAGCACTCAGAGAATCCGACTTCTTTTGCAATGTACCTCAGGAAATACTGCAAAGGACAGAGAATAAGGA
>JAUVEK010000008.1 GCA_030594795.1 Candidatus Nanohalarchaeota archaeon
TTTGCCTTTTTTATGAGGCTTTTTGCCTGCTTTTCGCTTGTTACTGCCTCTGCCATGATGTCTGAGATGTTTGCTTCTGCGAGGTCGTTTGCGTTTTTGATGCCTGATTTTCTCAGGGCTTCTGCGCGCTTTCCGCCAATGCCTTTTATGTCTTCAAGAGGAATTTGTTCTTCTGCTTCTTCTATCGGCTTTAGCTCTCCTTTATCTTCTTCGTCTGGCTCTTCTTTTTTCTCTTCTACTTCTTCTGTGAAGAAGTTTTTTGTCTTTCCTGCGATTTCAGGGCCGAAGAGGATGAGGATGATTATCACGAGGCCGATTATTGTCGCGTAGATGAGGTTTCTTGATAATGGCGCTCTTTCGTCGGTAGCGTCTCCTGTTGGCGTTGTCTGCTTCTCTGGCAATTCTGTGACTTGTGCGCTTTTTACATTGAATTTGTAGGTGTCTGATGTTGTGTTTACTTCTGTGAATTCAATGGTTACTGTGTATTGCCTGTCTTCTGTTGTCAGTTCGTATATGTTTTCGCCCAGTTCAGGGTTCTCGTCTTCTATCTGTGCGCCGTCTATCCCGATTATAAATGAGCCGGTTTGGAAGTTGATTTTTACCTGCATTTCCTTGCCATTGCTTTCGTATGTCCCTTCCATTGTTTCTGTCTGGTTTTCATTTATCTCATATGTTTTTTCGGTGTCAATGGTTATCGGGTATGTTTCAGGAACTTTTTCTATTTCTTCTTCAGGCTCTTCAGGTTCTGCCGGCGTTTCTTCTGGTGTTTCTGCTTTGCTGTTCAGTATTAGTTTCAGTGTGACTGTTTTTGAAGCCGTGCCGTTTCTTTTTATTTCGATGTCTATGTTGTGTGTTCCAGCTTCTGTTCCGTATGGAGGGCTTACGTATATGTAGAATTCTCCTTCCATGTCCTGGTTGATATCCAGTGCTGTCGGATCGATGAAAACCCAGTCAGGCCCGCCTATGGTTGAGATGCTGAAGTTGGATGCGTATTCCCCGGTGTTTTTTACGGTCAGTGTGTACATGTATCCTTTGTATTCCTGTGCTTCTATGATCTGTGGGTTTGCGTTGATTGTGTATCCATAGCATTTTTCCTGGTCTTTTAGTGTAATGTTTACTGTCTTTGTGTCTCTCGTGTGTTCTGAGAACATATTTATTATTATGTTTTTGTCTTCTGTGCCTGCCGGGACCGTGAGCAGTATATCTTTTGCCTCAAGGCTTTCCAGTTCCACAATATTCTGTCCGAGTGTTCCCTCGCTTGCTTCCAGGTTGTATGTGTCTTTGTTTTTTCCTGTGTTTTCCAGTGTCAGTGTGAATACTGCGTCTGTCTGGGGGCAGACTTTTATGATTTGGGGTTCTGCTGTGAGTGTTGCTGAGTAGCAGTTCTCTATTATAAGCAGTGATTCTGATGTGTCTTTGATGTCTGATTCTGCTGTGACTGTTACTGTGTATGTATCGTAGTCAAGGTCTTTTGTGGGTATTGCAAGCTGCAGTTCCCAGGTATTTCCTGCTTCTACTGATGCTTCCTTTTCTGACAGTTCTCCCATTGTGCTTGAGAACCTGATTGTGTCTTCTGTTTTGCCTGTGTTTTTTACTGTTACTGAGTATTCTGCGATGTCGCCTTTACATACTCTTTTTTCTTTTGGTATTGTTATGACTGCAACGCCTTTGCAGTTCTGGGCTGCGATTGTTACTGAAAGTTTGTTTGTTTCGTGTGGTGATTTCACTTCGATGTTTGCGGTGTATTGACCCATGTCTTCAGGACTTACTGTCAGCTTTACTTTCTTTTCGGTTTCGGCTTCAATTGTTAGTGCCTCTGAGCTTAATTCCCCGAAATCTGTAGTTATTGTATAGGTGTCTTCTTTTGTGCCTGTGTTCTTAATTGTTAATGTGAAATCAGATGAGTCTTTTATGCACATTGTCTTTGATTCAGGGGTGATTGTGGCAACCTGTGAATAGCAGTTGATTCCCATTATCCGGAGTGTCTTTTGGTCCTCTGCGTATGATGTTTTTGATTTTACGCTGATGTCGACTGTTTTTTTGTCTCCGGTTACAGGAATCCTGAGAGTGACTTTTTTGGATTCGCCGCTTTCAAGTGCGATTTCGTCTTGCCCGAGAATTCCGGATGTTGATGTGATCATGAATGTTTCGTCTGTTTTTCCGAGGTTTGAGATGTCAAGACTGAATGTTTCTGTGTCTCCGATGCATCCGGTTCTCAGAGTTGATGTCCTGAGTTCTACGCCGTGTACACGTAAAACCTCTATTGTGAGTGTTTCTGTGTCTTTGGAGTTGCCTGATTCTGCGGTGATGTCTATTCTGTATTCTCCTGTCTCTGTGTCGCAGGGCGGTGTCATGAAAATTGCTATACTTTTACTTTCGCCAGGAGATAGTGTGGCTTTCTGGGGGGCGGTTATAATCCATGTGTCTTGCGGAGATATTGTATATGTATCTGTGAGTTCTCCTGTGTTTTCGATTGTTCCTTTGATCATTGTGCCTCCAGAACAAGGACCCATTCTTGCGAAGTTTGTGTCCAGATTCAGGCTAACGCTGTAATCTGTTGCTAATGCCTGGGGTACGATCATCAGTAGTACCATTACTGTATATAGTGCTATTATTTTTTTGTTCATATTACATCACCGTTTTTGTTTTTTTATTTTAGATCTGACTATTTTTTTGATAGATTTTTGTTTTGATTACGTATTCATTTGACAGTTAATCTTTTAAACCTTACTGTTTTGTAGTAACATTCAATTTTGGGTGTTTGATGGTATTTTGTCTATATTATTACATGATTACCTGATCCCAGCTTACGTGGTATACTCCTTTTCCTTTTGGTCTTTTTGGGGCAGGCATCGGAATTTTCTTTTTTACGTGGCCGATGATATCGGGTAATGCCCCCGTGTTTTCTTTTGCTTTTTCCCGGACAGTGCTTTTGTTTTCTTTTTTCAGGTGCCCGATATGCCCGGGGATTAATGTTGGCTCCAGCGGTCTTTTTTCTTCTTTGTCGTATCGGGTTTTTCTGTAGTACAGGAGTATGTTTACGATGATAAAGAGCGCCAGGAGGAATACTACCCCTGTTGCTGTTTTTGGGCCGATGAACTCAGTTATGCCCTGTTCATCTTCAGTTTTTTTCTTTTGTTCTGTTACAGGTTCTGTTACATATAGTGTCAGCGGGATTTTTTTGATTGTCTCGTTTCCTTTGTAAACTGTAATGTTTCCTTTGTATTCTCCTTTTGCGTTTGTCGGGTTGAAGTATATCTGGAGTGCTTTTGTTTCTTTGTTTTCTATTGTTTCTGAGCCGGGGAGGAAGACCCAGCTATCGTAGAAGTCTGTGTCTACGCTGAATACGTTTTTTGAGCCGAGGTGGTTCGTGATTGTTATTGTTACCAGGTTTCCTCCGAAGTTGCTGACAACAAGTTCTTTGTTGCTTGTCTCTATGTCTACGTATTTGTGTAAGTTTTCTTCTTCTTCCTGTTCTGCTGCGTTTTCGAGCTTTTCGCCAAGTTCATCTATTTTTTCTTTTACTTCTTCGAAGTTTGTATTTGTATTACGGTTGTTTTCGGCTATGTTTTCGTTGATGGTTTCCAGTTTGCTGTTGGTTGTGTTTATCTGGCTTGCGATTGTTTCAAGCTTACGGCTGGTTTCGCTGTCCGTGTCATGGCTTTCAATGTATATTCTTTCTTTGCCTTCTTTTACTATTATGATTGTATATTGCTGGTTTTGCGTCTCGATTATTGTTGTGCCTGCATCGCCTGTGTCCTGTGCTGATGTTTCTTTTTGCCTGATTAGTATTATCTTGTCTTTCTTTATGTTTTCGAGCTCTACTGAGATTTTGTGGTATCCGGGGGTGTCGAATTTCACGTAGTCTGCGTAGTCGCCGTTTTCATTCGGGATGATGGTTTTTTCGTATGTGTCGTCCTTGTAGATGTTTAGTTTTTTTGTTGTTCCTTCACCATTCTGCCTTGCGTAGCCGCTTGTTTTTATCCAGTCGCCTGTGAATGCCTCGTCTTGCGGGCTGATTTTTAAGGATAGTGTGTAGCCGTGCGTCTCTATGTATTGGATGGTTTTTTGCTGTGTGTCCTGGTTGTAGGCAAGGATTATGAGTTCGTACTTCCCGCTTTTCCGGGGCGTGTCTATATAGAGTGTTTTTGTTTTACTGTGGCCGCGGATGAGGTAAAATGGTGCGCTGTAGACTGTTTTTGAGTCAAGGATCAGCTTTATCTTCACGTTTTCCTCGTCCTGAGTGCCGCTGTTTTTTACTGTGACTGTTACTGGTATTCTTTCTTCGGGGTTGAGTGGTACGTTGTAGCTGATTGATGTGAAGTCAAGGTCGTGGTTCGCGCCTCTTTTTTCGTCGAGGTAGAAGCTTTCGCTTTGGGTGTCTGTGTCTTTCAGCCATGAGTCTTTGTATAGTACGGTTTTGATTTTTGCTGTGTGTATTCCTTTTTCCAGGTCATCTGTCCGGTATGAGAATGTATGGTAGCGTGTGCCGTGGTTGTAGTTTCCAGTGTATACTTTTTCCTCGTTCCCGTCTATGTATAAGTATAGTTTGACTTTTGTGCTGCTTGGGGCGTTTATGTAGAATTTGGCTGTGAGCCGTATCGTGTCTCCTGCATGAGCACTGTCGGGTGTTATTGTCAGGTCCTGTATGTCTATAGTATATGTGCCTGTGTCTTTTTCTTCGTCGAAGTATATGTTCTTTGTAACTGTGTCTGTGTCTTCTAATGTGCCGTCGTCATATACTTTTGCCTTGATTTTTATCTCGTGTTTCCTGTCTTCGAGGTCATCTGAGTCGTAGTAGAATGTGTAGTAGTATGTGCCTGCGTAACTGTGGCTTTTTGTGTATGTTTTTTCGAGGGTGTCGTCGATGTACAGGTATAGCTTGATGTCTGGGTCGTATCCTTCCACCCTGTAGTGGACTTTTATTTTTATTGTGTCTCCAATGTCCGGGTCTTCCGGGGTGATTGTTATATCTCTTACTGAAATGCTGTAAGATGCGGCCTCTGTTGTGTGCGGCAGTGCGATCGCGAGGCAAAGTGCAGCAGCCAGTATAATTGTTAGCAATGTTTTATTTATCATAGTTGTCACCAATGTGTAGTTCTTGAGGAGGTTAATCTTTATAAACGTATCGGTAGTGACTTGATTGGATGTAGTTTTGATGCGTATTTGGATGTTTTTTGTTTTTTTATTGCTTTATTCTTCTTCTTTTGTTTTTTAAGGCTATGATGAACTTTTAATTCCTGTTTTGAGCTTTTTGGAACGATTTATGTTCTTTTTTCTGCGGTGTGGATAAACTATATAAATTGTGTTGTCCATATATTCTCAGTTGTGTTGGGATGAGGATAGTTATTTAAATTTGATGGTGTTATCTTAAGGCTCTGGAGGTATTATGATGAATGATAATGATTTGAAGGTTGATGAACTGCTTGGAAAAGGGTGGATGAAGGTATGGATGATTTTCGAGGTGCAGGCTGCTGACAAGGCGGTCTGCGTATCTTCACTTAAGAAGCATATCAAGGATATGGGTTCTCTTGATTCTGTTGAGATTATTGATGAGTCGTTTGCGGGTGTTGATAAGATTGAGGCGCCTGAGGGGCTTAAGAAGAGGGGTGTGAATACCCTGTTTGCGCAGGTGTCGGAGGTTACGATTATGGCGCGTGATTTTGAGGGGCTTGTTAATGTCGTGATTAATTATGCCCCGTCTGCTGTTGAGATTATGGCTCCTGAGAAGATTACGATTACGATGAGGGATGCGCAGAATAGTCTGGCGTCTGTTGCTGATATGATGCATAAGTTCGCGAGGGCCGGCATTGGCGGCGTCGTGATTAAAGGGGACTGACCGGGGTATATGTGCATGAGATATCTGTTGGTTTTTTTTGGCAGTGTTTTTGCTTTTTTGCTATTTTCAGGTATGGGGTTTGCTTCGCAGATTGCGGATCATACTATTTTGCTTGATATTGATGATGGAAATGCTGCTCATTTTGATGTCAGGGTGACTTTTGTTGAGTTGACTACGGAGCGCATTAATTATCTTGTTTTTGCGCGTATTGATAATGCCCGCGGGAGCGATGTTTTGGGTGAGCTTGAGTGCGTTGTTGAGAAGCAGACGTATGGGGCCCAGATATCGTGTGCACCGAATAGCAAGATGAGGGAGAATTATACTGTTGAGATGAGTTTTGATTCCTATGATCTTGTGAGGAGGAGCGGGGATGCTGAGTTGTTTTCGTATAGTTACAGTGTCAAGGATCCTACGAATGATTTTCATATAAGAATTCTTTTGCCTGAAGGGGCTTCGCTTCTTTCTGCAGAGGATTTTGACCCGTTTTTTCCCGAGGGCGCAGTTATCGGGACTGAGATGGGACGGAGGGTTTCGCTTGAGTGGGATGTTTTGAAGCCGGATCTTGGGAGGACGTATACTTTTGATTCTTATTTTGAGTTTGTGGGTAAGCTGCCTGATGTGGTTGAGCCTGTTGATGATACGGGTGACGGTGATGGGCAGGATTCCGGGTTGTTGTTTGCTGCAGGGGTCGTAATTGTTGTAGTGATGGTTTTGTATTATTTCAGGCGGCGGGTCGAAAAAAGCGGTTCAGGTGTCAAGAGAGTGTTTTCTGTGCTTAAGGGTGATGAGCGCAGGGTGATTGATGTTGTTCTTCTGAAGGGAGATAAATGCAAGCAGAGGGATATTGTCCGTGCTACTGATTTTTCCAAGGCAAAGGTTTCGAGAATTATGACTGAACTTGAGGCGAGGGGGATACTTTCAAGGGAGAGGATCGGCAGGACCAACAGGGTTGTTTTGTCTGAGAATATGGGCAAGACAAAGCCTGCAAAATCTGATTCTGAGTGATTACAGTATTCATGATTTTTTTGTCTGCTTTTTTGCGGGTTTTACAGGCTCGAGTTTGGGCATGCTGATTACAGGTGGCAGCTGCATTATGTCTGAGAGCTGGAGTGCAAGTATGCCTGTCTTTTTGAAGATGTGGTTCATGAGCTCAATGTGAGCGTAGGATGGCACTGTTTTGTTTTTGCTCCATGATTTCAGGATTTCTTCTGTCTTGCCTGATTTGTAGACTATTGTGCCTTCGATTTCGATTGTGGCGACTTCCGGCTCGATTTCGCTTTTGAATCTGAAGTCTACTGAGAGAACGTCTATCTTGCTGTCGAATCCTTCAAGCCTGGATTTTTTTATGCTGGTTATTTCAGGGCCTGTGTTTATTTTCATGTTGGGTTTTGGTGCGCTTTTTCGTTCAGCGCTGATTTTTTTGTAGTTTAGTCCGATTATTGGCATTGTTATGACCTCCGATAATTATTGTAATGTCCTGTGATTTTTTATTGTGAACTGACAATAAAATCTGCGGAAATTTAATTCATTTGGTGCATTTCCTAACTTTCCCTGTGTTATTCGTGGGAAAGAAGCTTAGGATTCTCCAATTTTCACTGATATCCTATGATTTCTTAAGTTTATATTTGTTTGTCCGGGCAGGAAGGGTGGGGTGCAAATTTGGGGGTGAAACTGGCTTGATTTTTGAATATGGTTGTTTTTTGCTTATTTTTCGAAACGGGGGTTAAATTTCTTTGTTGGAACATTTATCTCATTATTTTTTGCTTTATTTTTAGAATAAAACGTGTTGGTTTTGGAATATTTTTGCCTGTGAAACTGTTACGAGTCAAATACTTATATGCGGATGCCCAATATGTGGTTAAGCTCAATGGATTAGATAGTATATCCATTACTGTCTTTGAGTCTTTTGGGCCGGGAGATAATATAGGGATTTGGAATGATTGAATTGATTCCTTATATTAACTTTGTGAAAACGAAAATAAAATGAGGTGTAAAGTATATGCAAATGCAAACAATAAAGAAAGTTGCATCCGGAGCAATCGGACTGTTCCTGACTGGGGCGACCCTGATGGGACCTGCACTAGCTGCTGCGGATCTGAGTGACTTTCAAAACATGGGACCATCTGACACGGTGATTGTGGTTGGCGCCAACGCGCTTACTGCTGATGTTGTCGGTGGTATTAATATCGGAGGAAAATTAGCACAGTCCGGTATTGAGAGCGCTACGTGCAGCGTGAGTTGCGCGGACGGCGGCACAGCACAGGTAACTGATGGTGTGAAAATCGAGACAAGTTCGAAGAAACTGAGACTTAAGGGCGCAACTAAGTACGCTCATTTGGATGCAGTCCGCGACAAGATGTCGTCAAATGATTTGGACCTGCTGGCAGAAACAACTCTAACATATGCAGACGGAACTACGACTACGTTGAATCAGGTGCTTGATCTTGGCGATAAAACATATGTAACTTTTGGTGAGGATGATCCAGAGGGTTCGGTAGATACACCAAGGTTGATATTGAAGACAGAGGCGAATGAACCGTTATATATATTGACCATAACGTCACCGACTGGTCTGGAGACGAAGAGCGAGGATAATGACGGACCAGGTCTTGCAGGACAGGATATTGTAATTGCCGGAAAGACATTTACTGTAAGTGGCAATGATGCGGACATTACTTCTACGAAACTTACACTTTACGGTGGCGGTGAAGAGAAGACACTTGTTGCTGCTGGTGATGCAGTTTCGTTTGAACTTGACGGCGAGACACACACAATAAGGATGACTTCGTGGACAGGGACAGGAACTATAAAAGGCGTGTTTGAACTTGACGGTGTATCTTATACAAAAGGGGCAAATAGCGCAATTACAGTTGATCCTGTGACAAAGTCCAAAGTAACTATCAAGAAGGTTGAGGAAGTCAAGGTGCCTTCAATTGCAGGAGGTGCTGCAACAGAAGGAGCTCAGGCGACAATCTTTGTTGGCTCAAGTGAAGTTGTGATCGATGGTACAAGTGCTCCCGGGAGTGTGAAGGTTGGTGATTCGACCATAAGCGGGGCAGAAGTGGCTATTGTAAACAGTTCTGCGACGAAGATATCTAAGATTGAGGTGACCTACAAGCCGGATGAATACAAAGTTGCTCAAGCAGGAGGAGTCATTGAAGATCCGATTTTCGGTATTTTTGACTTTGCTTTTGCTGGTGTTACTCCGGATTTGCAGTCAGATACAAAGGATAAGATCGTTGTTGAAAAGAACTCCAACAAAGTTAAGCTGTCATTTACAAACAGAGCAGGTGATTCGCTTTCACAGGATATGTATCTGTATGATGGCACTGACTGGGCCATAAAGGCGACCTCAAGCAGGGTAATCGAGTCTGGTAACAATCCAGAGGTTAACAAGACAGACTACTTTATTGTCTCTGATGGAGAGTACAGCCATGTATTGCAGTATACATCCATTGATACAGATAAAGATATCCTGACAATAAAGGACATTGCAAGCGGTGATAACATAGAAGTTGGATTTACAAGCGGTACAGCTAATATGTATCTTGGATCGACGTCGTATGCTCTGTCTGGGATTACGCAATCTACGCCGTACTCTTTTGTGGTAGATAGTGCATGTATTGATACATGTACAATGAGTGCCGGTCGTTCGGTACCTATGTTTACCAAAAGGGGTGCAAGGATTGAGTTGAATGTCAGTACAGCAGAGCCTGCAGTGTTCATCGGGGAAACAGATGATCTGGTTGATACCGATAAGATTAATCTGACTATCTATGCGCAGGAGAAGATTACTGGTACTGATATAGAAGATGTAGATCTGGATAATAAGGCTGACTTGATCGGTGGCGGCATGTCTAATGTTGCTGATGGAAAAGTCTACCATGGGGTTACGATATACGGTACTTTTGTCGTGAGCGACACAGATGCAGACAAGGTGACTCTTTACTATCCGGATGACCAGACATATGCGAATGTATATGTGATGAAAGCTGGTGTCAGCCCACCTACGACAACCACGACAGGCACAGAGGTATCCCAGACAGTAGAGGTTGAAGCACCTTCACTTGGAACCGGAATTGCAAAACTTGACAGTGAAGTGTCGTCTGTTGACAAGGAGGAGAAGAACCTTATCCTTGTGGGTGGACCTGTTGTAAACAACCTTGTAGCAGAACTTGCAGCTGCACAGAAGACACCAGATACGGCATACTGGAGAAGTGATCTAGTTGGCAAATATATCCTACAGTCAGTTGGGGACGCATTTGCTGAAGGCAAGACTGCTATTGTTGTGGCAGGATATGAAGCAGCCGATACACAGGCAGCATCATTGAAACTTGCAACAGAGGATGTCTCCGGTGCTGCAGTAAGCTGTATGGGTACAACATGCAGTGACTTTGTGTATCCAGTTGAGGAAGAGCCTCCAGCAGACGAATAAATTAATTATATCCATGGAACACTAAAAAATTAGTGTTTCATGGTTTTTTCTTTTTTTTTGAATTGATTAATTGTAAATCTATTTTTTGATGTTGCGGTACAAGGCACTTTTTTCTGTATTCCTGGCAAAGTATTTAAAATTCCCTGACTAATCATTATTATTGTTTTTTTGATGAATCAAATGGATTTGTGAAAAAGTGAGAATATTTTTGAGGTGTTTTTATGGCTGAGGATGTTAAAGAAGAGAAAAGGAATGAGACTGAGGATACAGAAGAGGTTTTGGATGATGAGGCACCAGAGGATGAGGATGTCAAGGAGACGGATGAGCAGCTTGAGGAGGATGAATCGCTTCCTTTTCCCATGGCTACTGTTGTAAGGCAGGTGAAGAAGCGCACGCATAGTAAGATGATATCTTCCAAGGTCAAGGTTGCCATGAATGAGTTCCTTGGTGATGTTGTTGGTTCTGTCGCTACTGAGATGGGCAAGACAAGGTATTCCATGGTTGAGATGGATGATTTCCAGAGGGCTACGAAGCCGTATACATATGCGCGGGAGCTTGAGAAGGAGAAGGAGCGAGTTGTTGCCGAGCTTGAGGGAATGAAGCAGGATCTTGAGTCGCTTATACGGGAGTTCCAGAGAAAGTTTGCTCTTGCAGGTGTTGATGATCTTTCTGTCCTGAAGAAGAGTGGGTAGCTGCAATTGCTTTTTGGTGCACGGATGACTGAGAGTTTGCCTGGTTGTTGCCAACAACTATAAAGTTATCTGTACTATTTTTTCTTATGCATTCCAGGCTATCGGGTGGAAAAGTTAAGGGAGTATTGAAGTATTGCCCTCAGGATTTTGTTGTTGAGGAGATTGACAGGGATCATAATGTTGTAAGTGTTGACGGCGAGTATTCTTATGAGGATGGGTGCGGTGACTTTTTGCATCTGGTTATGAGAAAAAGGAATGTTGATACTATTTCTGCTGTTAGTTGTATTTGCTCTAAGCTTGGTATTTTGGAGATGAGAGTCAGTTATGCCGGCGTCAAGGATAAGGCTGCTGTGAGTGCGCAAAGAATCAGTGTTTATAAATTGCCTTTTGAGAGGGTGTGCAGTCTCAAGATGAAGGATATAGAGCTTTTTCCTGTCGGTAGGGGCGGCAAGGTGTATCGTGGCGATCTCTGGGGGAACAGGTTTACTGTGTGCGTGCGTGATGTCCGTATGTCTCCTCGTGAATTGGCTGGTTATGTGAACCGGACTGTTGAGAGGCTGGATGGTGTTTTTGCTAATTTTTTCGGGGAGCAGAGGTTTGGCGGTGTGAGGCCTGTTACCTGCCCTGTCGGGCTTGAGCTGATCAGGGGGGATCTTTCAGGAGCGGTTGAGATGTATATCTGCCGGGTGTTCCCGGGTGAGAGCCATGATATTTCTGAAGTCCGGAAGATTGCGGTTTCTGATAAGCGCAAGGCTCTAGGGTTGTTCCCGGGAAGTTATGCGTATGAGAGGATGATGATTGAGCATCTTCTTGCTTGCGAGGGGGATTATTACGGGGCGTTTATGAGGCTTCCTTTCGGATTGCAGAAGATGTTTGTGAGTGCTGTCCAGTCTTATGTTTTTAATGAGGTCCTTAGGATGATGATTGGGGATGGTGCTGTTGATGCGGATATGGAGATACCGATTGTCGGTTACCTGTATGGGAAGCGCATACTTGAGGGTGCGGCTGACAGGTATGTTGAGCGTGTTTTGAGGAGGGAGAGGATAGAGCCTGAGATGTTCAGGCTGAAGGATATTCCCCGATTGTCGTCTGAGGGGTGTTACAGGCGTGCGTTTGAGAAGTTTCATGATTTTGAGATAGTTTCCGTGGAGAAGGATGATATGTTTGATGGCAGCAAACTTGTTTTGAGGTTCTCGCTCCCTAAAGGATGTTATGCGACTGTGTTTCTTTCAGAGTTTTTTGATTTCGGGTAGATGGTTTTGTTTTTTATTTTGCTACTCTTACGTCTGTTGTCCAGAGTGTGCCGTTGCCGATGTCGCATGTGCATCTGCACAGGGCGGTTGTTCTCTTTTCAACCTCGTCTTTCAGGCTGTCTTCTTTTTCCTGTATAGGTGTGCATTTGCATTCGTAGTTGAGGTAGGGATGGTTTTCTATTTCTTTGCATTTATCTTCCAAGCCTTTTTCGTGAATGTTTTTCTGGAAGGATATTATGAGAAATGCTGCTATTGCGATTATGATGATTGCTATTATTATTATTATTGTCGTGCTGGTGGTCTGGCTTGCGTTTGGGGTTTCTTTGTTTTGTGCGGTTTTTGTTGGTTTGCCTGAATCTTTTTCCCCCTGCCTTTTTGCTTTATGTGTGTCCTTTTTTGTGGTCTTTTCTTCGCTTTTTTTCGGCATTTTATAACCTCTTTTTTAGTTTTTTTTTGGTAGATTGTCGTTCGCAATATTTGAGTTCTATATTTTATATAAATATTAGTATTCTTTCTTAGTGAAGGGGTTTAATATGAAATAGGGGTCTATATTTATTGAGTAGTTATGTTGGATGTATATTGTTTCGTTGAGATTTTCAAGATATGTCTGATCTGTGTTATTATTTTTTTGACACTTTGTGCTGTATCCTAATAGGATATATTCTTCGTTATCTGTTATGACCGGTAACGTTTTTAGGAATTCTCTGTCGGCAGTGTAAGCGGGCTCTTTGAGATGTTTGAATAAGATGATTCTGTGTCCGTTGTCAAGGTGGTGTTTTACTGTTCCTTTGTGCGGTGATGGTTCTGTAGCCAAGCCATAGTAATTTAGCTTGACCCAATCGTTGGACATGTGGGTGCAGGAGGAGTCAAGTTGTTTTGTGATGCCTGGATAGTTGATGTCCTCACTCTCGATGATTTGTATGCTGTAAATAGAAATTAGTATATTTAGTGTAATTATAGTATTAAATATCTTTTTGGCATTATGTTTATTGATACTTTCGAGTCCAATTGTTGAAAAATATGATATGGGCAGTATTGTGTGGTATAGAAATCTTATTATTTTTGATGTGGAGAAAATATAAAAGTGCATCGTAAGCAAAAGAAAAGATAAAATTAGTATGTTCTTTCTGTTTTTCCAGTTACATTTTGCAAGGCCCAAGATAAATAATGGTGCAAGTGTGCCGATAATTATTGCGAAATGTATCGGATTTATGCTCGTGTCCAGGTAGTTTGAAAGCAGTATGTTCTGAGCGTAATTGTTTGCTATGCTGGTCAAAGGGTTTTTGTATTTTATCTGGTTATATATAAGCCATGGAGAGAATGTTAATATAAATATTGCTAGCGGTTTTATTATTTTTTTGACTTTTTTGTTGTAGAGCAGAAGCAGTATATATGAGAAATTGTTGTATCTTGTCAGGCACGCGAGTGAAAGGAACATTCCTCCTTTTGTTTTTGCTATGTACGCTAAAAAAAGTTCCAGAAGAGATAACGAAAGGAGTTCTGTGCCTTCTGAAGTTCCGTAGAACAGGAAGTAGGGTGTGATTGTGAATGCATAGTATTTTATGTGGTCTATTTCGTATGACTTGCAAAATTTTCTCGACGCAAAAAGGTGCAGAAGCGAGACAAATAGAATGTACAGATATTCAGCAGGTTTGAAATTTATTATTGCTCCGAAGATGCCAATGATAAATTGTGTTAATGGAGGGCGGATGAGTTCAAAATAGACACCGTCTGAGAACCAGTATTTTGCATTTAGGACATAAGCGGCAAAGTCCCAGTTCACATGGATATAGTGTCCTAACAGGAGGTATATTGTTGAGAAAAGAAACAGTATTGTTGTGGTTTTGTTTTTTTTGTATATTGCTTTGATATTTATGCGGTCTGTTTTTTTGTTCGCTCTTGTCATTTGCTGTCCCTCAGGAGCCCTTTGATTGTTTCGACACCGGCAAAGTTTTCGTGTTTGAGTTTACCGTTTGCTATGATACTCGGCGCCTTTGTTATGTTGTATTGGATTTTTACAGTATCGAGAAGCGGATCTTTGTCATAGTCTATGTCGAATGAGAAAACATAAACATTTTTGTCGTTGCGGACTATTTCGTCTATCGCGTAGCCCTGCCTGATTGAGAGTTCGTCATTGATTTTGTAGAAGTATAGGATGGTTGATATATTGCCGCATGTTTCTGTGTAATCTTTGAATAGGGTATATGTCCGGACCTCCATGAGAAAGTATTTTCTTGTGAGATACTCGTAATCTTCTTTTTTGAAAGTACTTTTTCCTTCGTAGCCTGCCAGTTCCCGTCCAATTTCACCAAGGTCCGAGGCAAGTTTATCTATGTGCGATCTTTGCATGCTGCATCCTGTGTTTGCGAAGCTTTTTATGAAGTCGCTTTCTATTAGATAGCTTTCTGTGTTGAGTTCGTTCTGCTTCATCTCGTATATGATGTTGTTTATCCTGAAGTTGTCTAGTGTCCAGCCCAGCAAGAGTCCCGCTGTGAAAATGGCGACTGCTATTATTGCGCTTGTATAAAATATATGCTTCTGATATCTATCTTTGTTCATTTTACCATTTTCTTTCTTTTTTCCTTATTTCATCTGTTATTGATATTAGCCAGAAATATCCTAATAATGCGGGATAGAATATCAAAAAAATGAAAAATGTATGGATATGTTTCCATTTTTTCTTTGTGTAAACATGAGCTTTCTGGAACATATATATCCCGGTTATAGTTGTTATTAAAAGAGGGAATAATATATTTATGTTTAACCCAAGGATTGTGTCTTTCATGTTTGAGAAGCTTATGTAGCTGTATATAAATCCCCATTTCATTATTATAACTCTTCTGATGAAGTCATACGTGCCGTCTGCGAAGCTGTAGATTATTATTGATAGGCATAATATCAGTATCAGTGGTGTTATGATGTGAAGCGGGTATTGAAATGTTCCCATGAGACCATACTTCCTGTTGAATAACATGTCTTTATATTTTAGCGTGTTGTGTATGTGTCCACGAGACCATCTGATGCGTTGCTTTTTGAATTCGTCGTATGTGCCTGGGACTTTTGTGGATGTAACGCTGTCAAGTTCCAGTATTATTTTATAGCCTTCGTGGTGCAAATGTAGTGCAATTTCGAGGTCTTCTGTCAGGTTGCCTTCATCAAAACCTTTCAGTTTTTTGAGAGTTGACTTTCTGTATAGACTAAGTACCCCAGGTGTAACATAGACTGTGTTTAGGAATGTCATTAGGCGCCGAATAAAGGCTGTTAGTATGTATTCTAAACGCTGTATCTTTTCGAGAGTGGTTTTAGCATTACTGACATAGATTCCACTTGTTACTGCACCTACATTTTTGTCTTTAAAATTGTGAATCATGCTTATTATGGAGTCTTTCTCGATTGTCGAGTCTGCGTCCACACATCCTATTAGTTCCCCCTTTGCGTGTCTTAGGCCATTGTTCAGAGCTGATGATTTGCCACTATTTTTTTGTCTCAAAAGAATTACTCCATACTTTTTGTAACTTCTGATGATCCTGTTTGTGTCGTCTTCTGAGCCATCGTCTATGACTATTATCTCTATTTTGTCTTTAGGGTAGTTTACTTTGAGAATTGAGTTTATGGTTTTTTTTATGTTTTTTCCTTCATTGTAAGCTGGTATGAGGATGCTTATGATTGGAAAATGCTTTGGCTGTTCCTGTGTTTTCCTTCTAATCTCGTTTTTTTCAATATATAGCACGTTCAGCCAGACAAGGGATAGATATAGAGTTGTAAAGGAGATGCCCCAGATTATATATTTTAGCATTATTTTCACCGTAGGTGTGTTAGTATAGTTTGAGGTCTTTTGTGATTCTGTCTATTTTTTTGTCGTCTGCGGGGCCTAACCCGATGCATGTTATTGTGCCTTCGGGGATTTGTGTTTTGCCTGCGTCTTTTATCAGTGAGAGGGGGATTTTTTGTTGTTTCGCGCTGATGAAGAGTTCTGTGAGAGTTTCGAGGTTGTCTGTTTTGAGGATTATTTTTTTCTGGCCGGATAGTTCCCATGCTTTTTTGTTTAAGTAGGGGGCGTTTTTGTATGCCTCTACGGAGGCGTGGGCAACTTGGGCTGCCAGTTTGCCTTTGCCGAGCTTCAGGTCTTTTCTTGCGATGATTGCCTGTTTCATGGGTTTCACTGTTTGTTTTATGGGGGTGCAGGTTTTTTAAGGTATTGCTATATCTGATTGCTGTTTGCGGGGCTTTTGGTTTTTCTTTCGATTGCGCTTGTCCTCAGATGATGTTTTTATATGTTTTTGACTATTATTATGTATGTATAGTGGTGGTGCCTGCATGAAGTTGAAACTTGATTTGCATATACATACGAAGTATTCCCATGACGGGTTTATGGAGGTTTCTGAAGTTGTCAGGCGCGCCAAGGAGGCGGGGCTTTCCGGTATTGCTGTTACGGATCATGATACGTGTGATGCGGTTCCTCGCGCGCTCCGGCTTGGGAAGAAGGAGAAGTTGCTTGTTGTCCCGGGTATTGAGGTTAAGTCGAAGCATGGTGATATTATCGGGCTTGGAATTACCAGTGTTGTTGAGCGCGGGATGAGTGCGAAGGATACTGTGTCTGTGATACATGAGCTTGGAGGTGTGGCAGTTGCTGCGCATCCATATTCTCTTGTGTTTCATCCGACCGGGGTGCGGGGTGAGGTTAAGACTGCGGGTTTTGATGCGATTGAGGTTTTTAATTCGAGGACGTATTTTAGTAATGGGATGGCTTTTAGGGCAGCCAGAGATGAGGGGATTCCTATGGTTGCGTCGAGTGATGCGCATCTTGCGGGGGAGATTGGGAATTCTTGTACTGTTGTTGATTGCAGGTGCGATGTTGGGAGTGTTCTCGATGAGATTCGTGCAGGCAGGACCGAGGTTGTTTGCGGGTTGACGGGGCTTGGGTCTATTATGGGCTGGTATTGGCAGAGGCTGGGAAGGGTTTTTCGTTAACCCTACGGAATACAAAACTTTATAAATCTGTAGGGGTAACTATGCTTAATGTATTTTAAAGACAGGCTTATTAAGGAGAAGAAGTACAAGTACGCGGCAGTTTCTATCCGTCTTCCTGACGGGAAAGTCAAGGTTCTTGAGAAAATGTTCAAGGGTGAGCGTGGTGATGAGCTTGCGCGGGTCTTTGATGATGCGAAGAAGAAGGCTTATTTGCGCTATATGCTTGAGAATTTCAGGACAGATCATATTTTTACAGAGGGGGAGTTTGATAAGATTGAAGATATGAGGCTGCAATGCTGCCGTATTTTTGCGAAGCTTACGGGTGCGAGTTACAGGGATATGCTTGACCGGTTTACTGCTAATTTTACTTATGAGAGCAATGCTCTTGAGGGTAATTCTTTGACTTTGAAGGATGTTTCGATGGTTATGTTTGAAAATGTTTCTGTGAGTGGGAAGGATTTGAGGGAGATATATGAAACACGAAATTCAAGGGAAATTGTTGAGATGATTGTCGGGAATAAGTTTAAGGTTCGCCATGAGGATATTGTTAAGCTGCACAGGATGCTTGTGAGGGATCTGGGTATCAGGACGGGTTATAAGAAGTTTCCTAATGTGCTTGTGGGTAAGACGGTGGAGTTGACTCCTCCAGAGAGGGTTTATGATGAGATGGATGAGCTTATGGAATGGTATCATGAGAATGGGGGTGCATATCATCCGGTTAAGCTTGCTGCGTTGTTTCATGGCCGTTTTGAGAAGATACACCCGTTTGAGGATGGGAACGGGAGGGTTGGAAGGTTTTTGATCAATGTGATTCTTGTGAATAACAGGTATCCTCCTTTGATTATCCGGAAGTCGCAGCGTATGGCTTATCTTGGGGCTTTGGAGAAGTTTGATTCCGGTTATTCTGATGGCCTTGTGCGGTTTGTTCTTCGGAGGTTTAAGGATACTTACAGGAAGTTTTTTGAGGAGTATGTGAAGTACCTGGATGATT
>JAUVEK010000063.1 GCA_030594795.1 Candidatus Nanohalarchaeota archaeon
AAGAGGTCTGCCAGCCGCGGCTCTGATGTTATGCCTTCTGCTGCTTTCCGGCTGATTTTGTATTGTTTTGTGAAGCGCGCCTTTTTTTCGTCCGGGAGTTCCGGCAGCTGCTTTTTTATTTCGATTTTCTCTGATTCTTTAATGCTTATTTCTGTGAGATCTGGCTCGAATATGTAGCCGTAATCTGCCTCTGTTTCTTTTGTCCGCATGAGTTTTGTGATGCCTGATTCGGGTAGCCACCTGCGCGTTTCCTGGGTGATTTTCGAGCCGCGCTTGTACATGTTTTTCTGGCGGATGTATTCAAAGCTCAGGGCGCGCTCTATCTCTTTTGTGCCTGTTATGTTTTTTACTTCTGCGCGTTCGCCGCCCATGATTGAGATGTTTGCGTCTGTTTTTATGGATGCTGATGAGTCGGGGTCGTAGATGCCGAGGTATTCGAGTATCTGCGCGAGTTTGAATAAGTAGATTCTTGCTTCCTTTGGGTTTGTGAAGTCCGGCTCTGTTACTATCTCTATCAGGGGCACTCCTGCCCTGTTGTAGTCTACGAGTGTGTTATTGGTTTCGTGGATGAGTTTTGCCGGGTCTTCCTCGATGTGGACTCTTCTTATTCTTATTTTTTTCTTTTTGCCTTCGATGTCTATCTCTATTGTGCCTGAGGTTGCGAGGGGAATTTCGAATTGCGTTGTCTGGAAGTTTTTGCTCATGTCAGGGTAGAAGTAGGTCTTTCTTGAGAAGAACATTTCTTTTGCGATTTTGCAGTTCAGTGCGAGCGCTGCTTTTGTTGCAAGGTGGATTACTTTCTTGTTTGTGCGCGGCTTTGAGCCTGGCATGCCGAGGCAGGTGGGGCATGTGAGTGTGTTTGGCTCTATTTCTTTTTTGGTGTTTATCGGATTTTCGCAGCCGCAGAATATCTTGGTTTTTGAGGGCAGCTGGACATGGGTTTCAAGGCCGCACATCATGGGGTAGTTGTCCATATTATCACAGGAATGATGTTTATGCGGCAATTTTTATATATATAGGGATTTTCTTCTGGGCGCTTTGGCAGCTTTACGAGTTTGGACAGCAATCTTGGGCACATCTATACATATATAAATTTTCATCTGGATATTTTCAGTAAAGCAGGCAGTTCTATGGTTTCTGGTATGTGGTGCAATGGAATATTTTGATATGCTGTTTAGTTTTCTTGGCGGGCTGGGCTTATTCTTATTTGGCATCTCTTTTTTGTCAGGCGGCATGCAGAAGGCAGCTGGCGACGGTATCAGGAGGCTTTTAAAGAGGTTTACAGATACCCCGTTTAAGGGTGTTTTTGTTGGCTTTGCTGTGACAGGCATTGTCCAGAGTTCGAGTGTTACTACTGTCACTGTTGTTTCTTTGATAAATTCAGGCATTATGCGCCTTTCGCAGTCTGTCGGCATTATATTCGGCGCGGAAATCGGCACGACTGTGACTGCGCAGCTGATTGCGTTTCCCGTGGGGAAGTTTGCGCTTCCAATTATTGCGATTGGGGCTTTGGCTTATTTTGTGAGGGATAGAAAAGGCGGTTATGTCGGCCAGATATTGCTTGGGTTTGGATTGCTGTTTCTTGGCATGGAGACAATGAAGCATGGCGTTGCCCCCCTGAGGGAGTCTGTGTTTTTTATTGATATGCTGGCTGAGTTTGGCAAGACCCCTATGCTGGGGGTCCTTGCAAGTGCTATATTCACTGGCATTATCCAGAGTTCGAGCGCAACGACAGGTATCATTATTGCAATGGCGCAGGAGAATGTGATTGACCTCAGATCTGCGATACCTCTTATAATGGGTGCGAATATCGGTACGTGCATCACTGCTCTCTTGGCGTCGTACGGCGCCACGAAATCAGCAAAGAGGGCTGCTGTCATTCATGTGATGTTTAATGTGGCCGGTGTTTTGCTGTTTTTGCCGTTTTTATCGTTTTTTGCAGACGGGGTCTCGCTGACTTCAGGGGATGTGCCGAGGCAGATTGCGAATGCTCACACGATTTTCAATGTGACGAACACGTTGGTATTCATCTGGTTTATACCTGTTTTTATATTTGTAGTTAAGAAAATCATCCCGGGGGAAGAGGTTGCTGCTGACAGCGGTGTCAAGTATCTTGACAATAACTATCTCAGTGTTCCCTCTGTTGCTCTTGACAGTGTGGAAAAGGAAGTAAACCGGATGGCCAGGATTTCGTTTGAGATGCTGAAGGATTCACGAAAGATATTGCTCGCAGGTAAGAATGATGCTCTGGTAAAGAGGGTTTACAGGAATGAAGAGACTGTTGACAGTCTGCTTCAGGCAATTGGTACTTATTCTGTCAGGCTTTCGCAAAAGCAGATGTCAAAGAGTGATGCCAGACGCCTTTCTGTGCTGATACATAATGTTACGGATATTGAGCGTGTTGGCGACCATTCTATAAATCTGGTTGAACTTGCTAAAAAGAAGGAGGACGAGAATGTGAAATTTTCAGGAAAGGCGCGTGAGGAGCTTAAAGTGATATTTGGCAATGTAGTCTCTATTTATCGCGATGCAACCAATGTTATTGCAACGAAGGACCTGAAGAAAGTTAAGAAAGTCATGAAACTTGAGGACATCATTGATGATAATGAGAAAGAATTTGAGCGCAATCATATTGTGCGCCTGAAGAAGAAGATATGCAACCCTGCTGCAGGGGTTATTTTTGCTGATGTTTTGCATAATCTCGAGAGGATTGGGGATCATTCTGCGAACATTGTTGACAGGATTGATTAGTCAATATATTCTGTTTCTTGAGAAGATGAATAGCAGGTAGATTATTATGCCTGTGATGAGAGCTGTCAGCGCCCACTTCTTGTCTGTGCCGATTGCTATTGGTATCGGACCGATAAAGATTACTGCGCCTCCGCCGGATTTTATTTCGCCGGTCCCGTGGATGGCGCTGATGATGATGAAGACTATGCCGAGAAAGATGAGAAGCATCCCGATGAGCGCAAGAGGATTTTCCATGTGTTTTTGTTTGTTTTTGGTGTTTTTATATATTTCAGTCGTCTTCAGTCCTTATCTCTCCCCATCTCATCCAGGATATTTTTGATTTTCTTTTTCAGGTCCGGCAAATCATCTTTAACAATAACCCAGACACGTTCGAGATTAACACCAAAGTATACATGAATCAGAACATCTCTCAATCCTGCAATTCTTTTCCAGTCAATATCCGGGTACTTTTCCCTAAACTCCAAAGGTAAATTTTTGACAGCCTCGCCAATTATTTCCAGCCTTCTTAATACCGCATCCTGAATCCTTCTTTCTCCAAAAAACGTCGCCTCGCTGATATCATCCATGTATTCTTCGATTGTTTCTATACATTCTTCAATGTCCAGGATGAAAATCCGTACATTTCTTTTCATATTACCTTGACCTCTTCGTGGAGTATTTGGTTCTTCAAAAGGGGATGAATGGTCGAATATTCAACCACATCAACCTTTCTCCTCGTTTTTTCCTCCAGGTCCTGTTTCACCCCTACTAAATCAAGCAGGCTTTTCCGTCCCTTAAATTCTATCAGAATATCAATATCACTGCCTTTCCTGGCTTCTCCTCTTGCAAATGACCCGAATATTCCTGCCTTTACCACATCATTGCGCTTAAGCACAGGAACTATAATCTTGCTAATTCTTCTTATTTCTTCCATATCAGGTTTGTTTTCTTTTGTCTTCATCTCACTATCCACCATTATTTTATAGTCTTCAAATATATTTAAATGGGAGAGTTCCCGAGAATATCCGCAATTTATACTTCATCGCGGCCTTGTTACAAGTTCGATGTCTTCTTTTTTTATTGTTTTTCTGCCTGCATGGCGCGCGACTGCGATGATTTCCTTCGACAGGTTTTCTGCGGTTTCTTCGATTGTGTCTCTCATGGCTTTTGCTGCGCTGTCTGAGACGCGTTCTGCGCCGTTGTTTCTTAGTATCCTGCTAAAAGGAGCTGATGATATCTTATGTTCTATCATGTGTATCACTTGATTACCCTTTTGGTGCTGATGTTTATATATTTATTGTGATTATGTTAATGTATGGATAAAATATTTGTTCTGGACTCTACTGTGTTTCTTGAAGGGCAGACTGCGTTTGCTTCAGGTAAGGCATGTGCGACTGTCTATGAGGTTGCAGAGGAGATGAAGAGCGGGCAGGCGTCTATTGAGTTTGATAAGATGGTGCGGCTCGGGCTTGCTGTTGTGGAGCCGGGGAGCGAGCATGTTAAGTCTGTTGAGGATGCTGCGGCTGCCACAAATGACAAGGTTTCTGTGGCTGATAAAATGGTTGTTGCGCTTGCACTTGATTTTGCAGGAAAAGGGAAGAAAGTGGCTGTTGTTTCTGATGATTATGCAGTGCAGAACCTTTGCAAGCATTTTAGTGTTGAGATTGTTGCGCTTTCGAAGAAGGGCATCAAGCGCAAGTTTACGTGGGTCAAGAAGTGCCGGGCGTGCGGGAAGAGGGTTGAGTCGTTTGATGATGCGTGTCCTGTGTGCGGGTCTGATGTTAAGTTTGTGCCGAAGCATTAGATGAGGCTCATGAGGTAGGGTAGGGCTGCAAATGTTCCTATTGAGCTTCCGAGGTTTGTGAGGGCTGCGACAAGAAGTATTCTTGACACCCTGTTTTTGTAGAATCCCCTGAATGTGGTTATCTGGTTCAGGTCCTGGAAGTCTTTTACTCTTGGCTCTCTTATTTTTGCTTCCACGAGGCCTGCGACTATGCCTGCGCCGATAGTCGGGTTGAGGGACGTGAATGGAGCTGCTATGAAAGCTGAGATGATTGTTAGGGGGTGTGCGAGTGCGAGAAGTGCGCCGAGTGCAGATAGTGTGCCGTTTATCAGGAACCAGTATGTGAGCATCCCGATTGTCAGCTCAACTGATTTGTGGTGCATGAACCCGTATGCTATTATGCTGAGGAATATTAATGGTATGAGGTAGGCAATGTATTTTGCCCATTTCGAGCCTTCGGGTATTTTTTCAAGGGGCTCAATTTCCTGCTTCTTTTTCAGGTGCTTTTTGATGCCCTCAATGTGTCCTGCGCCGACAACTGCAACTATTTTTTTGCCGGGTGCGCCAAGTATCTTGTTTGCGATGTAGATGTCGCGCTCATCTATCAGGACTTTTTTTGCAGAGGGTATTTCCCTTCCCAGCTCTTCCATCATCTGGGTTATCATGTCTTTTTCTTTGAGCTTTTCTATCATCTCTTCCTCGATTTCTTCCGGCTGGATGAGGCCGGTTATGAGGCTGTATGTGAGCTTGAATTTTTCTTTGATGCTCATCTCTTTCCATGCGCGCTTTAGTGTTACCTGTATGTCGCGGTCAAGAAGCACTATTTTGGAAGAAGATTTTTTGCCTGTTTTTATTGCCTGGACCATTTCTGCGCCTGGCCTGATTTTTAGGTCTTCTCCGATGCGTTTCTGGAAGCTTGAGAGCAGAAGGTTTGCAAGAAAGAGGTGCGTCTTTTTGTCTTTGATTATTTTTGTGATTTTTGTGTCTTCCCACTTTTTTTTGCTTGTGATTGTCTTGTAGCGTTTTTCGCAGAGTTCGACCCCGACTGTGTCCGGGTTTTCTTTGGTTATTGTCTCGTTTACAAGTTTTGTGCTTTCTTTTGAGACGTGGGCTGTTCCTATGAGAATGATTTTTTTGTCTTTGAGGTTTATGCGCTCTATGTTTTTTTGCATTATCATTTATGTTGATGTTGTTTTTTTATAGTTATTGTGCTATTTAAGTTCGTGATTCTTCTGATATTAAGATAACTTATAAAAGTTTCTGTTCTTAATTAGACTAGACTTATATTTTTGTACACTGTGGTATGATTTTCATGATTTTTTTGAAAATGGTGATAATATAAAAAAGACAAGTGAAGCAAAAGATGTAAAAGATGTGAAAGAGGCGAAGAAGCAGCAAGGCAAGCCGGAAAAAGAGGTGTATGTTCCTGAGCTGAACCTGGGTATTGTTGGCCATGTGGATCACGGCAAGACTACGCTTACGCAGATGCTTACAGGTAAGTTTACTGATGAGCATTCTGAGGAGCTCAAGAGAGGGATTTCAATCCGCCTGGGATATGCGGATATGGATATCCGGAAATGCCCGAAGTGCAAGGAGCCTCTCTGCTATACGACGCTTAAGAAGTGCATCAATGATGCACAGGATACTGTGCACCAGAGGATGATTTCAATTGTGGACCTGCCGGGGCATGAGACCCTGATGGCGACAGTTTTAAGCGGGGCGTCTCTTCTTGACGGGGCGATTTTAGTGATTGCTGCCAATGAGGAGTGCCCGCAGCCGCAGACTACTGAGCATTTGTCTGTTTTGAATATCGCGGGGATAAAGAATATAATAATTGTCCAGAATAAGGTTGATCTTGTGGATGAGAAGCAGGCGCTTGAGAATTACAACAAGATTAAGGAGTTTGTCAAGGGATCCATTGCAGAGGATGCGCCTATAATTCCTGTGTCTGCGCAGCACAGGGCAAATATTGATGTGCTGCTTTCTGCAATACTTGATATAATGGTTGCCCCTAAAAGAGATGAGAAATGCGATCCTAAGATGTATGTTGCAAGGTCCTTTGATGTGAATAAGCCCAGTACAGAGCCGAAAAATCTGGTGGGCGGCATTATCGGCGGGACGCTTGTTGAGGGCAGGCTTAAGGTGAATGATGAAATTGAGCTGCGTCCCGGCATAAAAGTAGATGGTAAGTGGAGGTCTGTTACGACGAAAGTAATGTCGATTGCGCAGGGTTCGCACTTGCTGAAGGAGGGGACTCCCGGCGGGCTTCTTGCTGTCGGCACTTTGCTTGACCCCTATATTTCAAAGTCAGATAGTATTGCCGGGAATGTTGTCGGTCATGTCGGTAAGCTGCCTGAGGTAAGGCATGAGCTGAAGCTGGAAGTTCACCTGATTGAGCGGGTTGTCGGCCTCTCAAAAGATGAGCAGGTCAAGAGAGTACAGGAGAATGATGTGCTGATGATGAATGTCGGTACAGCGAAGACGGTTGGAGTATGCAATAGTGCCGGCAATGTTGCAAGCTTTAAGCTGAAGATACCTGTCTGTGCAGATGCCGGCGATAAGGTGGCTCTTTCCAAGCAGATACAGGGCAGATGGCGACTGATTGGTTACGGGATTATAAAGTAGAGCTTTAGTCTGTTATTTTGTCTTTTACTTTATCGATTTCTTCACTTGATGTTTCAGGCTTTTCTTCTTCCGGCTGCTGCACTGGTGTGGGCCTGAATGGTTCCTGCTTTTTCTGCCTTTTTTTCACGATGATATAACCTGCTACTGCGACTAGTACCAGTATTATGATGAAAACCAGTACTGGTGAAGTCCCTTTATCTTCAGGGATTATAACGGGCGGTTCTCCTGCAGGAATAGGGGTATCTTCAATGCTTTCTGCGTATACTTCAGTTGCCATTGCATCGATTACAGAGGCATCCACTTTCTTGTTTACTGTGTATGATATATCGATTGACTGGCCGGGGTTTAGTTCTGAGAATACTATTGCGTATTC
>JAUVEK010000046.1 GCA_030594795.1 Candidatus Nanohalarchaeota archaeon
TCCCCCCATGCGCACTCAAATACCTCCGAAAAAAATACTTCAAAAAACCCTCTTCATCCTTCTCAAGCGCACGATAATAAGACTTCCTCTTCGCATACTCAATAATCAGCATAGGATATCCTCCATGCCAAAGAATATGATTCATCAAAAGCCTCCCGACCCGCCCGTTCCCATCCCCGAACGGATGAATCTTCTCAAACCGGTAATGCGCCCTTGCCGCCAACTCAACAGGACTCATCCCCTTTGTAGCAACAAACCCGACAAGCTCATCCATAAGCCTGCGAACATCCTGCCAGTCAGGAGCATTATAAGCGCCAACCCTGACAAGATAATCCCGGAACTTTCCCGCAATATCCTCTTTGGTTTTCCCGAAAATACCCTTATGCCACCCCAGCAACAACTCAACAGAAATCATCTCACGCTTATTAAGCATACCCAGAAACACATCAAAATGCGCATCAGTTTCCTCAACATCCCTCAGCGCCTTATTAGGCGCAACCTTATCAACCACAACCCCTCTCGTCTCAGAAAGAGTAATACTTGACCCTTCAATTGCATTCGTATTATAAGTAAACAAAATCCCGATTTCCTGCATCTCTCTCTGCCGGGCGCTTTCAGGACACTTGTCCCAGCTTTTGCGAAAATGATCCCCTATCTTCTCAAGCTTAGCATACAAATCCCCCTGCCATTCCCTCATCAATTCCCGCGAAAGCGCATCAACATCCTCAGGAACCTCTCTTCCAAGATATTTCTCCCGGGTCACAACTTTCCCATCCTGCCTGAACGAATGCTGCAAATAAAAATAATTACCTTTCTTGATAACCCTCATAACAATATTTACCATTACAAATATATAAAGTTTTGCATAAATCAACAAATTGTAATGTCAAAAAACAAACACATTAAAAAATAGTAGACTGGTCAATGCGTGTCCACTACGTCTCAGAACAGGAAGAGCCGGAACTCCACAGGATGGTCGCCGAACGATCAAGAAACGCAGGCAGCGCAGTCCCGAAAGACACCCTAAAACAAACAGAAGTTAAACTGCCCCCACCTAAAGGATTGCATAGGTCCAAGTTATGATGTTGATGAAAGACCTGATGAAGTATATGAAAAACGCGTTAAGAACTAATCTAATCCATAGTTTAATCTACATAATATGAGTTACAAAAAGCTTAAAATATTAATCAATTACAATATGTTCATGAAAAGAAAATTAATAATTGCCACCGTAGTTTTAGTTGCCATCTCAGTACCTGCTATTATTCTCCTCCCAAATTTTTTATTAGATAATTTTGGCCAATGCCATGCAGAAAATAGTGGCTGTTGTAAAAAATTAGGAAGCTTGGTTACATGCACCCATATAAGTATGGCATGCAGTGATGACAATGAGCTGCCAGTTTTTAAAGGCTGCGACAGTGATTGTAGACATATCGTGGTATGCGTTGAAAAGTTTGAATCTATGTTTGGAGATGATACGGAAATAAATAAATCATGCCTTGTTGATTCAGATTGTAAATTGCCGGGATCGTATGCTCTCAGATCCGACCGCCGCTACGAAATAAAATGTGTAAATTCCAAGTGTACAATAATTGATTCATCAGATACTTTCTTTCCAACACAAAAAGAACCAGCCACAGCATATATGCAGGCGTTATTATCTGATAAACCAGAAGAACTAGAACTGGTAGATGGCTGTCTTCGCGTGAATAACGGATATGAAAATTACTTGATTGTCTGGCATTATGGTTTTTCCTTAAGTATAAATGAAGAAGGAATAGTCCAAATCATTAATGACACAGGTCATCCTATAGCGAAAGTTGGTGATAAAGTAATATTTGGCGGTGGTGAAATGTCAGGTGGAGACAGTGGCCATATAAGTGCCGTTTCTGAACAATTACCAAACGTTCGTTGTCCTGGTCCTTATTGGATTCTCGGGGAAATTGAAGAAATAATGAGTCTTGAAAAATAAAATTCCGCACCTGATATTGTAATGACCACCATCCCCCCCAATCAAAAACAAACACATTAAAAAATTAGCACCTACAATATAATCCACAGAGGCATCAGAAAATGAACAAAATAAAAACCCACGAACACAGAAAAGACCTTGCAGGAGAACACCCCTCAGGCGACACAGGCCAGATCATACTCGCCATACTCTTCATCGCAGGCCTGCTAATCGACAAACTCATCCTCCACACATCAATACTCCCCCCGCAATCCTTCCCACTCCACCTGAGAATGCTCATCTCACTGCCATTCTTCATCTCCTCCCTCCTCTTAGCCAGATCATCCCATAAAACCATCTTCGCCGAACAAAGAAAAGAACTGTCAGTCATAAAAACAGGCGCATTCTCAATTGTCCGCCACCCAATCTATCTGAGCTGCATATTACTCTACGCCGGACTCATCATCACCTCTCTATCCCTTATCTCGCTCTGTATATGGCTCATCATCGTCCCCTTCTACTACTACATCTCACAATACGAGGAAAAGATACTAATCAACAAACTAGGCTCAAAATACAAACAATACATGGACGAAGTCCCGATGTTCATACCAAGACCATATAAGAAAAAAAAGTAAAAAACCAAACCAGAACCACAGACAGCCTCAGACAAGCACCTTCCATACCAAAAGGTATAGTTAAGGTCGTTACTAAATGGACAAAGTTAACCAAAAACCAAGAGGCGTTAACTATATGGAAAAGTCATATTGTCCAAAAAGTTATGACTTTTACTATATTTTTATAAAATCATAGCAATAATAACATGCTATGAAAAAATATTTTACTGTTGTAATAGAAAAAGATGAAGAAGCGGATATGTATATCGGTGAAGTTCCTGGCCTTCCCGGATGCCATACACATGGAAAAGCAGTAGATGAATTAATGAAAAATATGCAGGAAGTTATTAAGCTTTGCTCGGAAGTAGAAAAGGAAGAAGCGCGCGAACTGCCAAAATTTGTAGGCGTACAGCAAATCGAGGTCTCGCCATGACTCGTTTGATACTTATTTCTCCAAAAAATCTTGAGAAAAAGTCATAAAACTTGGATTCAGTCCGGTAAGGAAAAAATGAAGTCATGTATTTTATCACCATCCTGATGGCAGAACCACAATCATACCATTTCATGGAAATTATGACATTGGACCAGTGCTATTAGGTAAGATACTGAAAGAAATCAAAATAAGTAGAGAAGAGTTTAACCGACTATAAAATAGCCCCCATCCAAACATAAAAAACTGGCAACACCAGTCATCACAGAGGCAGTCAATATGTACAGATACGAAATCATCAGGATTGAAATAAAAGGACTAATAACCTCAAGACTAAAAGAAGATTACAGGGAAATCATCAAAGAAAAAGCAAAAGAAGGCTGGCGCTTCAAACAGCTCTTCGCCCCGGTGATAGACGGCACAGCACCCTTCATAGACATAATCTTCGAAAAACCCGAATAATGCAAAAATTCACCCAAAAACAACCGCAACCTTTAAATAGATAACCACCAATCATTCACAAACACATAAATGAAAACCAAGTACTTTTTCTTTTATGTCAATACAAGGAGGAATAACCATGAGTGATTCGAACCAGGGCGGTTTCAAAAGAAATTTTGGGCCACGCGAAATGCATAAAGCAACTTGCGCAGACTGTGGAAATGAATGTGAAGTCCCATTCAAACCTACAGAAGGCAAGCCGGTTTACTGCAGAGAATGTTATGCTAAACATAGAAAATACTAATATCAACTAGAATTAGTTTATATCATTCTAACAACTTTTTTCTTTTTAGTTGGCGCCGAAAGGCGTTAACCATTATATATACAACAAATCCTAATCCTAAAAAGTTAGGTGCACTGAATTTCTTAAGAAGTTAATCTACCCTTATGCTAACAGCGCCAGCCAAAAGCCCCTCAAAACATATCAATACCAAGACCGCTCGCGCTCTCACCCTGCGCAATCTCAACATCAGGCTCTCTCATCTCATAGAACAGATCATCCACAGACTGCTTAATCCCTGTAACAACAACCATGACACTAAGAGGCGCCTTCACATTATCCGATATCGTCGCCCCCCATATAATCTTCGCATCAGGATCAAGATTCTTCCGGATCATATTGACAATCTCCTGGGAATCCTTAAGCGAAAGATCCGGTCCACCCGTAACATTAATAAGCGCACCCGTCGCCTCCCGTATATCAACAGATAGTAAAGGATTAGTAAGCGCTTTATACACAACACTATCCACTCTTTTATGAGAATCATCATACCCGACACCGATCATCGACATCCCGCCGTCGCACATAACAGACCTTATATCAGCAAAATCAAGATTAATCAAACCCTGCTTCGTAATAAGCTCCGTAATCCCCTTCATCGCACCAACAAGAACCTCATCAGCAACCTGGAACGCCTGGTCAATCGGCATATCAGGCGCAATCTCAAGCAGCTTCTCATTCGGGATAACAATCAGAGTATCAACAATCTTCTCAAGCCTCTCAAGCCCTTCGCGCGCATTAAGAATCCTGTTGTCACCCTCCATATCAAACGGCAGGGTCACAATGCCGATCGTAAGCGCACCAATCGACCTCGACACCTCAGCAACCACAGGCACAGCCCCTGTACCGGTCCCGCCTCCGAGCCCGCAGGTAATGAACACCATATTAGACTTACCTATTACCTTGCGGATAGCAAGCTTTGACTCGCGCGCAGCCTCCTCACCCACTTTCGGGTCAGAGCCGGCTCCAAGCCCCTGGGTGACATTTTCACCGATAAGTATCTTCTCATCAGCATAGCTCTCAAGAAGATCCTGCGCATCCGTATTCACAGCCACGCTCTTCGCACCCACGATACCGACCTGCGCAAGCCTGTTCAAAGTATTGTTGCCGGCGCCTCCGCACCCGATAATCATGATATCAACAAACTTCTTCTCAATAAGCTTCCGCAGCTCAGAATCAACATTATGAACTTTTCTGGAAACCACCTTCTCCCCGGCCTCTTCCCTCTCAAGAACTTCCTTTACAATATCATCCATAGTAATCACTTGCCTATGATAGTACAGAAACCTTTAAATCTGTTTAGGCAATAAACTGCTTATTCTCAATCTTCGTCGGCAGATATTCCTTGGCTGTAAACTCAATAGACTTCGCAACAAGAGAATCCTGCTCAACCTTGTACCCGAACTGCTTCATAGCAGCAAATTCCTTCTTCCACCCCGGGGACTTGAACCAGTCATACGCCTCAATCTCCTTGAGCCTCTTGTAATCAACATCTTTCAGCTTGATATACGCGCTCCTTGGAATATCGAACTGCTTGATGTCACTGGTAGAAAACCCCAGGTAATTCGCTTTCGGCGACCCTGCCTTCTCAGAAAAGAACGCAAGATTGATGCTCCCCTGCTTGTACACAGAATATATGTAATACCCCCAGGGGTCCATATCAGTAAACACATAGATAGGTATCTTCAGCTCCTTCTGCATCCTGTGAAGAAGCCTTCTCTCAGCCCTTGCAGGCTGCCCCTTGCCTGTCATGATAAGGCAGTTTGCATCCTTCCAGTACTTCTGCTGGTTTAAAAGATTCCACACAGCGAACTTTTCAATAACGAGAACAAAATCAGCACTGCACTCCTTGATCTCAAACGTATTCTCTTCAACACTTGGAGGAACAGCCCCCCCTGCAGAACCCATCTTCGTAAAATCAAGCATATCACCTGTCTGGTCAAGAACAACCATCGGCCCTGCAAGAACCCCCTTCGGAGTCGCGATAAGCCTCAGCTCCTCGCGAAGCGCATCAACCATAACCTCAACATCCTCGATCAGGGGATCAGACTCATCCTGGCTGTCAAACGTCTCCTCCTTAGACCCCTCGATGCTGTGCTTAAGCGTATAATACAGCTGCCTGATGCTCAGCGCAGGCTTCTGCTGCTCAAGCAGCCACTTTATCTGCTTTGCAACAAGCAGGGTCTGCATGAACTTCTTCGCCTGGTTGAGATTAATATAATACCTGTTCTGCTTTTTGTCCCCGAGCTTGATCAGCCCCGCATCCTCATCAAAATACACATTATTGAGAGCCCGCGTAAGTATGGCCATAGACGGGTTCTTCTTAAGCTCAATATCTGCTATGACCTCATTTCCAAGCGCCTGCAGCCTTGCTGCAATCTCTGCCCCGCTCTGTGCTTCTGTCTTCACCATCTCACTCACTCTCCGCTCTCTTTCTCAACGCCATTCTCTTCACCATTATCCTCATCAGGTATCTCATTATCAATCTCTTCCTGCTCCACAGGCTCTTCCTCAACTTCCTCAACAATCATGGTCTTCAGCTTCTCATTGATAAGCTCACTCATCTGAGTTGCAATCTTCTCCTTATCCTTGCCAGTCAGGTCATGCAGCGCACCGGCAGTCTCAGCCACATACCTGTAGAACAGCGCCTTCTTCTCCTCAGCCTCGTTTGCCCTGCGCTTCCGTGAAAGATACACACCCATGCGCCTTGCAGCCTCCTGGATGGCAAGCTTCACCTCTTTGATTATGATTGGATAAGCAGCAATAGCCTCCTTGCCCTCAGACGTATACGGCACCCAGACAGATGCAAAATGGATGGTGATAGCCATAGGCCCGACAGGCAGAGCCCCTGCGCTCTGGCTGAGCTTATATCGCCTCCAGTCAGTCTGGATAACTGCCTTCGTTATCGCGCACGCAGACTGCTCATAAAGAAGCGGCACCTTGTTGGCATACCTCATAAGATGAACCGGTCCCTCCTGATCAATATTCCCCCCGTAAGCGACCCCGACCTCTACAAGAAACGGGTTGCCGGTATACACAGCCGCAGACCGTGAGACAGCAGTCACGAACTCAGGGACAAGCTCCTTTTTCAGCCCCTCCTCAATCGGCTTTGCACCGATCGGCGAAAGGCAGTCAGTAGGCGGGTTCTGAAGCTTCGCTTTCTGCATCTGCTCATGAAGCGCCTCAGCCTCATCCCTCGTCAATGACATTGTCGAAACCTTGGGATCAACATTCGCAAGAACACAAAGCTCTTTTGCCTTCTCCCCGCTTATCCTTGAAAATTCAGCTGCAAGAAACCCGCTTATTGTCTTGGGTTTGGCACCTTTCATCATCTTGAGCAGCGTACCAAGCTCAATCCCTGAAGCATGCGGCTTTATCTCCCTCGGCTCCTTTGGAAGCTCATCAACACCCCTCGGGAACTCAAACTTCTCACCGTCAGGATCCACAAACACTATCTTCGCAAACGGGTTCATGATTGCAGTCTCCTGGATATACTCATAAATCGACTGCCTCCCCTTCACATACCTGCCCTTTACCTCAAGCTCAAGCCGGGTCCCGTGACCCGATCCATACACAGTATCTTCACTCACGATGACCGGCTCATTGGTCTGGATATCTATATGCAGCTCATATATGTGCGTCTTATCATCATTGATTCTCGAATATATCTTCGCAGACTTCCCAGTCGTCAGCTGCCCGTACAAAACAGCAGCAGAAATCCCGATACCCTGCTGCCCCCTACTCTGCCGCAGGCGGTGGAACTTCGAACCATAAAGAAGCTTCCCGAATATCTTCGGTATATTCTTCTTCACAATTCCCGGCCCGTTATCCTCGATTATCACCTTGTACCTGTTCTCAATATTCGCCTTCTTCTGGAGCTCAACATACACATCAGGAAGTATGCGCGCCTCCTCGCATGCATCAAGCGAATTGTCCACCCCTTCCCGGACAACAGTCAGAAGCGACTTCTGGAGATTCTCATACCCTAGAAGATGCTTGTTCTTCTCGAAAAATTCCGCTATTGAAATAGCCTTGTGCGTCTTTGCCATTTCCTCTGCAACATTTACTGCCATACTGTCACCCTGCCTGCATACTTCTTTTCGCCCTCGAGCGCCGCTCAAGGAATATCCTGACTTTCCTGTGTGTCGCACCATCAATCAGCATGAATATAGCCTCTTTTGCTGTATCAGCATCATCGTATTTCCCGATGACAGATATTGTCTTGCCGGACACCACAACAGTGGCGCCGCTCAACTCCTCTATTATCTTCCTTGACTTCCCGCCAGTGCCGATCAGTCTCGACTTATACCGCATGAGCTTCTTCTCGCTCTTGAGCGCATATTCCTTAAGATTGATTACATTAAGCACATAATCATCATCAAGAAGCACCAACGCCTCATCGCACGTAAAGCCCCTTCCAATCGCCTTGATAATGCTTCCCAGTTTCAGCTGGTTCATCGGATCCCTTGACGAATAGTCAACCTCACCGGACTCAGATACTGTTATCTTACAGTCAAGTTCTTTCTCAAGCCTCTTCTTGGTCTCCCCCCTCTTTCCAATTAGCGCCCCGATGCGCGATTTAGGTATCCTCAAGAACTCTGTAATTTTTTTCACCCGTATCTTTATATATCTTTTCACCAAACTAGTTGCGCTGCTGCACCCGTTTTTCTGCAGCAAAAAACACATTATACTTGTTCACATAAGTATTTATTCTTTACCACAATCTGCAATCTCGCGAGCAGCTTTCTCCCTGTCCCTCACAACACCAAGCCTTTCAAAATATTTACACAAATTCCCTACATCTCTTCTAAGAAACTCATCTGCAAGCGGATGGCTTAACTCCACAGACTGCGCCATATCATGTATCACAGGCCTGCCGTCATACATCAATATATTATACTCACTGGCATCAGCATGCACAAGCTGTGCCCCACAATAAAGCTTCCTCAACTCCTTGATTATATCATCAAATATCTTCTTGGGATTATCAAGATGCGTATCCTTCAGCTTCGGCGCCAGCTCATCATCACCTATATATTCCATCACAAGAATATTCCTGTAAAACGCAATTGGTCGTGGAACATTTACACCCGCCTTCCGGGACCTCTTAAGATTCGAGAACTCCTTTTTGCACCATTCAGGAACCAGGGACCTGCGCGTAAGCTTGATCCCCGAAAACCTCTTGTCCCCGACAATATACTTCTGCATCCTCTGGAACTGCGATGCCTCTACTTTGAATATCTTGAGTATTATCTTCTTATCATCCTTATCAGCCGCAACAACAATAGTGCTCTCCTTGCCCTCTTTCACAACCCCGGCCAGGTGGCCAACCACCCCCCTCACCTGGAGTTTATATATTGCCTTCACAGTACTGAGATCAAGAATCCCTTCGACAACCTTTCTGTCATTTGAATCCTTAAGTGTCCACGTCATACAGCATATATTGTTCTCCACAGTTTAATTCTTTTCCGTATGAAACCAA
>JAUVEK010000152.1 GCA_030594795.1 Candidatus Nanohalarchaeota archaeon
ATACCCGAATGGATTAGCGTAGTTATTTACAGCCTTGATATTCCATCCTTCTATCAATTTCTTTACTCGATCATAGTTGTGTACTCCAGTGTCTCGCAATTCTCTCTCCAAATCTCTTGTTTTGACAATAGCACTGTAGAATGGGTCATGTTCTGGGTCAAGCAGTTTTTCAGGCAGTACGCCATTTCTATAATCTTCGATAGATTTGCTATTAATATTACTCCCATGAGTATCATCAGAAGCACATAGTATTATCAGGCAATATTTATCTCCCGGACCTTCTGCCTCAATAATGTATTTATCGCCACAAGGTGGACCTCCATGTTCACATACAATATTCAGTTCATATTCCCTTATGACTTCCTTTACTTCCTCAAGCATCAAACTGCCTGCAACTTTCTCTGCATCCCCCGGTATCAAACCATAAGAACTCATGCATTCTATATGAAGCGAAAACTTTATATTTTATTATCGGATAGTACTTAGCATATAGAACCACACCAGCACGAAAGCGCACATTTAATAAAAATATAAATCCACAGTAACATCCGGTGGATAAAATGACAGAAAAAGGCAAAAACTCACTACACTGGGCAGACCGCATAGCAGACATAGTAAAAAAGCGCGCACAAGTTGACCCAATCCTGAAAAAAGTAGTAAGAGAGAAGGGATACATAGTCTACGACGAAAAAACACCGTCAGGAAAGATACATATCGGCGCAGGCAGGGGCTGGATGATCCATGACTCAATAGCAAAAGCAATGCGCGACAAGGGTATGAAAGCAAAATTCATCCTCTCATCAGATGACATCGACCCATTCGACAAGTTCAACAAAGACCTTGACCCGAAATACAAAAAATATCTCGGCATCCCTTTCAGAAACATGCCCTCTCCTGTAAAAGGATATGACAGCTTCGCAGACTACTACTTCCTTGAATGCATTCAAAAATTCGAAGAATACGGGATCGAAGCAGAGATACAAAGCACAGGCAAAGCATATGAAAAAGGATGGCTCAACAGGACAATAAAAACAGCCCTTGACAATGCAGGCAAGATACAGGAAATCTACACCCGCTTCTCGCGCAAAGGCTCAATCGCCACGAAAAGGCTCCCTATCAACCCGATATGCGAAAAATGCGGCAAAATCGGCACAACTTATGCTTACAAATGGGACCCTGACACTGAAACCATAAAATACCGCTGCGAACCCAACATGGTAGACTGGGCAAAAGGCTGCGGCTACGAGGGTGAGACAAGCCCCTACAACGGCAGCGCCAAATTCCCATGGAAAGTGGAATGGGCAGCCAAATGGCCGACAATCGGCGTAGCAGTAGAGATAGCCGGCAAAGACCACTTCACCCACGGCGGCTCAAGAAGCGTGGCAATCGCGATAAGCGACGAGATATTCAACTACCCTCCACCTTATCCATCAACAAGAAAAGAAACAGGAAAAGCATACGAATTCTTCACAATTGGCGGCAGGAAAATGAGCACATCAAAAGGCATGGGTGTAAGCTTCACAGACATGACAAGCTACGCGCCAGCAAACCTCCTGAGGTACCTCCTTGTAAAAACCCGCCCCCACGCGACAATAGACTTCGACCCTGTCGGAACCAACAAGATAATACTGCTGTACGAATCCTATGACAGAACAGAGCGCATCTACTACGGAAAAGAACACATCCAGAACAAAAAAGAAGAGGAGCACGAAAAAAGAGTATATGAGCTCTCGCATGTAAGCAGGATAACAAAGACAATGCCGCCGCAAATTCCGTTTACCTATGCATCAGCACTTATGCAGGTAACAAAAGATACTAATATGGCAATAGACGCACTCATCGGTACAGGGCACATAAAGAAATCAATATCACAAGAAGACAGAAACCACGTCATAACCCGCCTGAACTACGCAAAAAAATGGGCTCATGAGTTCGCGCCACCGGAATACAAATTCATAATAAACAAGACAATCCCAAAAACCACATCAGACAAACTGCAAGACGCAGAAATTTCAGCACTAAAAAAATTCCAAAAAAAGATATCATCCAAAGAAGAGTACACTGAAGATGAATATCAGCAGATCATCAAAGAGATTATAGACGAGCAGGCAATAGCCCCAAAATCATTTTACAGGGCAGCATACCTTGCAATACTGAACAAAGAGCATGGGCCGAAACTCACGTCACTCATAAAAATGCTTGGCCAAAAAGAGACAGCAAGGGTACTAAGCACACTAAAATAATATATAGTAAAAGTCATAACTTTTTCATGGCATTTACATGCCAAGCTTTTGAACTTGCGTTCAAAATGGACAATATGACTTTTCCATATAGATTAACGTCTATTGGTTTTTGCAGTGAAAAACCACATGAGTGGTTTTTCCCGCATACATAAATCGCTTGGCGCGATTTAGTATGGTTAAGTTTGTCCATTTAGTAACGACCTTAACTATCGTGATAAAATGGCCAAAAAAACACTTGTCCTGAAATTCGGCGGCACATCTGTCGCAGACAAAAGCGCACTCGATTATGTAGCAAAAATAATCGCCAAACACGAACCAGACAAAATGTGCATCGTAGTATCCGCGCTCGGGAAAACGCAAAAACACGGCAAAATAACCGACGCGCTCATAGACCTGAAAGCCTCA
>JAUVEK010000116.1 GCA_030594795.1 Candidatus Nanohalarchaeota archaeon
CAAGAAATTACACCTCTAGTTGTTGTACTCCTACAAATTCCTCAGAAATTTCATGTTTTCCCTCTGAGGCAAGATATGATCGAATTGCTTCTCTTGTCCTTTCCAAAAGCTGATCCATACTTTTGGCCTGAGTATGACAGCCGGGCAATTCAACTACTTCAGAAATCAGCCAACCCTCTTCATCGCGTTCTATGATAAGAGTAAATTTACTTCCCATGAGATAAATAAAAAGCACAGAAGTTTATAAATCTATTGAGTTGCATAAAATCACAGGATTATAAACTCAAAAAACAGCTCTTTCACTTATCTTCTTTGGGATTTTTCAATTATTTCCGGGATGTCTGATTCCCTGATACCTTTTGCCTGTAAGCGCTTTTTTCCCTGCCTTGCAATTGCTCCTAATTCCTTAATCAAATCCTCTTTTGAAGGGGTCTTTATTTTTTTCAAAACGACAGTATCCCTGCTGCCAAGAACAGCAAAGACTGTGCCGTCGCCAGCATGCAATTCTTCTCTTATCTCCTGGGGTATCACTATCTGGCCTTTTGAGGACATCTTAACAGTTTCAACAGCCATATTATTACCTCCATAATTCTTACTTTCTTATAATTGGATTTTCTTACATATAAATGTTTTGGTTTTTAGGGTATGCTCAATAATCTGTTCACTCTTATTCAAAGCACGTACAATATACATTTAATTTTTGTTGTCTTAAAGAATGGTTATGCGCATCAAAGATATGGATATGAAGAGTGTGCCTGGCGGCGCCGGGGTGTATATGTTTTTGAATGTGGCAGGGGAGATTATCTATGTGGGGAAGGCTAAGTGTCTGAAGAAGAGGGTGAAGTCTTATTTCTGCAATGTTAAGCGGCATGCGCCCAAGACCCGGATCATGCTGAGGAATGCAGATTCTGTTGAGTATATGCTGACGGATACGGAGGTTGAGGCGCTTGTTCTTGAGTCTAATCTTATCAAGAAGTATCAGCCGCGCTATAATGTCCTTTTGAAGGATGATAAGTCGTATCCTTATATACGGGTGTCGCTTGAAGAGGATTTCCCGCGCGTTTTTATTACGAGAAGGGTTGGGAAAAAAGGGTCAAAGTATTTCGGGCCGTATCCTGAGACTTTTGAGATTAAAAAAATCCTGAAATATCTTAACCAGCTTTTTGGCATCCGGACGTGCAGGGATAAGAAATTCGTGCGCCTTCGGGCGTGCCTTAATTATGATATCGGCTTGTGCAGCGCGCCATGCACCGGCAAGATTACGAAAGGAGAATACCTGAAAAATATAGGGGATCTTATGCTTTTTCTGTCCGGGAAAGATTCTGTGCTTTTGGAACAGCTTGAGAAAAAAATGCGCGCGCACTCGGAAAGAAGAGAATATGAGGCTGCAAAGCAGTACCGCGACAGGATCGAGGGTGTTAAGAAACTTTCGTCCCAGCAGAAAATAGTTTCGCAGAGAAACGACGATATTGATGTCATTTGTGGGTATAAAGAAGGCCGGACCGCTATTGTCCAGCTCTTTTTCATCAGGGCAGGATCGCTTATAAGCAAGACAAATTATGTGTTCCGGGATCCTGATGCCTGTGTGGAAAGCATACTGAACTCTTTTTTGAAACAATACTATACTAAGCATGAAATCCCGAAAATAATACTTATTTCGCATGATGTTGAAGACAGAGACATAATTGCCGGGTGGCTCACTAAAGAGGCAAAGTATAGGATAAAAATAATTATCCCGAGGAGAGGCGGGAGATATAAACTGATGCAGCTTGCGCAAAAAAATGCAAAGATGAATCTTGATGAGCAGGTTTCCAGGTATGAAAAAAACAAACAGGCACTTGAAATGCTCAGAAAGGAACTTGGGCTCAGGAACATTCCGGAGCGCATCGAAGCGTTTGATATCTCGAACATATCAGGGAAGTTCGCATGCGGATCAATGGTTGTTTTTGTTCATGGGGAGCCAAGAAAGAGTGAATACCGGAGATACAGGATCAAGACTGTTGAGGGTATTGATGATTATGCTATGATGTCTGAGGTGATTGAGAGAAGGTATTGCAAGCATGATGTTCCTGACCTTATCCTGATAGACGGGGGGAAGGGGCAGGTGGGTGCTGCGCTCAAGATCTTTTCGAAACTTGGGAAAAGTGGTGTAGAGATACTTGGCCTTGCAAAGGAGTTTGAGGAGATTTACCTGCCGGGTAAAATAAGGCCTGTTAATTTGGGAGCTGATTCTTTGGCATTGTATCTGCTCCAGAGAGTGCGGGATGAAGCGCACAGGTTTGCTGTATCATATCACAGGGTGCTTCGGTCGAAATCAATTGGAGACTGATATGTTGAGATAGTGTTATATTTCTGCATTGTTGTGTGAATATGTAGATACCCCGAAATATCTACATCATCATACAAATACATATAAATGAGGTGAACTCTAATAATCTTATCTTATTTTCCAATGAGTTGAAAGAAATCTCGGTCTCAGTAAGGGAGGATTTCTTTCAAGCAGAGGGCTTCAAACTCTTTTTGCGGGTTTGAGCCGCTCTCTGGCTTTCCTGTTCTTAGTTCCAAAGAGGATGGTTTTTTAAGTTTTGGTCATGAATTAATGTTAGTGTGATTTTTTATGGAACTGATCAGGAAGGGTGCAGAAGCGAATATTTACCTGGACAAAGGAAAAAGGATAATTATTAAGGACCGGGTTGAGAAAGGCTACAGGCCAGAGGAGCTTGACAGGAAAATCAGGAAGATGAGGACGAAATCTGAGGCGAAGCTTCTGGATAAGGCACGCATGGCAGGCGTGCCTGTCCCTAAGGTAATCTCTAGTGAAGAAAATAAGATTGTTATTGAGTATATTCCCGGTGAGAGGGTAAAGGATATACTGGACAAAGATAATGTCAAGGAGATCGCGAGTGAGATCGGTAAGATTGTTTCGAGGCTGCATTCGAATAATATAATTCACGGGGACCTCACTACCAGTAATTTTATATCTGCTGGGGGGCGGGTTTACCTGATTGATTTTGGATTGGGATGCATTTCGACATCAGTTGAGAAAAAAGCAGTTGACATCCACCTGTTTGAGGAAGCTCTTGAGTCAACGCACCCGGAGCTGTATGAAACCGGGCTGGATTTGATGATGAGTGCGTATAGAAAAAATTATTGTGATTCGGATCCTGTTTTGAAAAGACTTGAGGATATCAGAAAGAGAGGGAGATATATTACAAGATGAAAATTCGGGGTCAGAAACTGCATTCTGCGTCGCAGTTCGCTATGTTCGGATGGGTTTTTGTGCCGCTGTCTCCCGGCCCGCACGCAGTCTTTTTCCAGATATTGCAGGCGGCTTCATTTGATGTCGGGCGGATATTTCTGTCTGCGTCGGTTATACTATTTAAAACAAGTGTTATAAGTGCCAGTGCGACTATGAGAAGGACTACGATTGTTATCACAACATTAATTGATTTTTCAAAGCCTTTTTTTGCCATAATAAGTAATATGCGCAGGAGTCATATATATAGTTGAAGACATAACTTTTGGAACCAATGTCTTCACCATATAGATTAACGTCTCTTGGTTTTTGCTGTGAAAAACCACAAAATGGTGGTTTTTCCCGCATACATAAATCGCTTGATGCGATTTAGTATGGCTAAGTTTGTCCATTTAGTAACGACGTTAACTATAAAGATATCCTGAAGGTTTTGAATGGTGGGACCCCTGCGATTTTCACCCCGGATTTCTTAAGCGAAAAAAAAGGGATTTGAACGCAGGTCCCCGGCCCCCGAAGCCGGAAGGATACCAATTTAGCATGCGAAGCACACTGATGCGCGTTTTCGCATGAAGCTACCCCAAGGTCCCGGTAACTATTGGTGGGGCCCCTGTGATATT
>JAUVEK010000126.1 GCA_030594795.1 Candidatus Nanohalarchaeota archaeon
AACAGTCTGGCACCTCGGGCACCAGTTGATCGGCGCTTCCTTCTTGTAAACAAGCCCCTTCTCATAAAGCTTCAGAAATATCCACTGGTTCCACCTGTAATACTCAGGCCTGTACGTATCCACTTCCCTCGACCAGTCATACGAGAACCCCATCCTGTCCTGCTGCTCCCTCATCATCCCGATGCACTTCTCAGTCCACTGCTTCGGATGACTCTTATTCTTTATCGCAGCATTCTCTGCCGGGAGCCCAAGCGAATCATAGCCCATAGGATAAAGGACATTGTACCCCTGCATCCTCTTGTACCTCGCAAGGCAGTCCCCGATAGAATAATTCCTGACATGCCCCATATGAAGCTTGCCGGAAGGATAAGGAAACATCTCAAGGCAGTAGTATTTCTTCTTTTTCACCTCTTCCTTCACCCGAAACACGCCGTCCTTCTGCCAGCGCTCCTGCCATTTCTTTTCTACATCTTTGAATTTTTTAGGTTTCTTTATTTCTTCAATTAGTTTGATGAATTTCATGTGTGTCGCCTTTTTGTATAATCCGATTGTGTTTTTTACAATGATACGTTATATTTCTTATTAATGGACTATTAAATTGTTTTTCCATAACGTTAGTACAACATCCATTTGGCAGTTATACGCTTTACTTTTATCGGTTATGATTTTATCCCAAAGAGATTTTTCGTTAAATTCTGTTGATGAGCTTTTTTTGAGGATATTAACTGCTTTGACGGCATATGATTTATTTTTGTTCAATCCCGACCTTAGGTAGTTACCTTCTCGTATTCCTTTTATGAATCCATCTTCACAAAGACCTAAAAATGTGCATCGAGGACAAGGTTTAAGCTGACCTGTTGTTTTGGAGCCGAATATCTTACTTGTTGCTATGTCCCATGCACTTTTTGGGTCATTTGTGTCTCCAGACACTATTAACTCTACTGCCATCATAGCCGCCGTTCCATACTTATTCACACATAACACCATCTTAGTCCTTTTTAAGTCTACATGCTGTTGTTTATATTGTTTTTTATTGTCTGCCAAGTTTTAATAATTATGTTTGTCCTATATTACGTCTTTGAAGTATTTCTGAAATAAATATATATTATTAAGCTGCTATTTCTCATTTGATGGCAAAAATAAAAGAAGATAAAAGAAGAGAAATTGTCCGCTACTTAAATAAGGAGTTGAAAAAAGAGAATTATGAAATTGATAAAATAACGGCTGACGAAGTCATTAATAAATTTACAGATAAGCAATATAAGAAAAAAGAAATTGAAAGTTTACTAGAAGAACTATACGCAGAAAAATCATTAATAAAAAAGGAAGTAAACTTGAATGTTATTCTGCCTATAGATATGAAAAACATTTTTGATAAGAAATATAAAAAATATATCTCTCAAGAACAGGGTCCCCTTCTATTTTTAGCTCTTTTACTATCAGCTTTTACACTTGAATTTTTAAATGAAGCTGCAGACGTGTTCTTTTATGGTTTGGTTATTTTTGCCATTTTTGCGTGGATTATTACAAGTACCTATCAATGGTTATCTAAAAAATGGCCGATGCTGTCTAAACTAGACTTGAAAATAGTCATCACGATGTCTATTTTAGGAGTTGTTTTATGGATACTTTTGGTATTGATTAAACACTTTATAATGCCCTCTTTAGTATTTGAAACAGAGCATATTTTGGCAATATTTACAATTAGCATTCTTGGAGGTATACCTTTGCATAAATATATCTTTAAGGATAATAACTCTTGGTAGTTATGTTTGAGGCTAAGTTTAAGCTGAGGCACAAGGGATGCTGGACTGGCGGTCTTTCGCGCTCTAAGAGTGAACTTGTTACACATGTAACTGTTAGTCTTAGTTCTGATTTTGTGCAGAATATCGCGGAGGTTTCACTTGTAGACAGCCTTTTTCTTTCAGGAAGATGAAGAATTCGTTTGTGCTCGCATTTTATTAAATATAGTCAATAATCCTATGCTTTATCTGCTCGTGTATGAGCCATGCAAGAAGTATCACAGTATCCAGTCCAAGCATCAGGGTTGTACCGAACTGATCCGCTTTTATGATATTCAGTCCCATCTTTACAGTGCTGAATGGATAGAACGGCATAATGTAATCTATCAAAAGAAAGTCAAGCATAAGATGTATCACATACCCCGCTGTTATCATAATACCTGCCTTATATGCTTCTTTTTTTCCCAGATGTTTCAATACCGCAGTCATCACCAGAAGTATCAGCGGGATAAATATCGAGTGCGTTATCGTGCGATGAAATATCATGGGTGACGAACCTGTGAACAGGCTCATTACAAGCCCCACAGCCACATCCAGATCAGGAAGTATGCCGCCGATTCCACAGAGAAGTATATGCTTATTCGTGAAATACTTCTTATCCTTCATCCTGTAATCCCGGACAATATCAGCCAGAATAATTGGTATCAATATATGGGTTGCTGCATTAGGCATATACTATCTGTAAACACTGGAGTTAATATGTATTTCTGATTTCCATATTATAGTTAAGTCGTTACTAAATGCACAAACTTAATCAAAAACCAAGAGACATTAACTATATGGAAAAGTCATATAGTCCAAAAAGTTATGACTTTTACTATATAATCATTCGCAGCCATTCACATCAGCATCCCATTGAATTCAAATTGCCTGCTTCTATGGGATTTCTTCTGAACGGGCACCTGACTATCCCGTTACGGGGTACACTGCAGCTCTCTTTAGGGGCGTGTGGATGATGTATTTCGCAAATCTTTGGGGGGTAGTCTCCTGTATTACACCACGAGCAGTCACATTCTACTTTCTCTACACCCGCTACGATAACGTTTCTGCAGTTGTCCCCATCTGTTGGTGCTATGGGTATCCCGTCGCATACTATCCCCTGGAAAGCATACCTGCCGTCATCATTCCAGAGGTCTTTCATAGCAGTGCAGTATGACTGTCCGGTTGCTGTTTTGAGTGGAAACACTCCATGGCCTGTTGCATCAACTACAATCCACTCACCATCACCGGCAGCATTGCACTCATCAATAATGAACTTCCCATCCTGAAACAACTGGTAAGTGCCGTATTTTCCCAAATACTCAATAGAACTATTGCAGTGCAAAAGGTTCCATGCATGGCCGGCGCCGCCACCGGCATTATATAATGCAGACCATGCATTATATGCCGGAACCCCGAGCGTTCTCAGTACACTGGTCACAGCAGCCGAGTGGTCTCCGCAAAAGCCTACTTTGCAGCATTTATCATAATCTCTTATCGTAGGAACTCCGCCCCTGGGCGCGCAAGTACCGTAGCATGTATTCTGCGGAGGACAGCAGTCATTGAAATCCGTGAAGTAGTCTTCATTGTACGCTATCGTCTCAGACGCAGGTTGTACAAGCGCTGCTGAATACCTGGTGGCATCAAATCCCCATCCATCCGGCGTCTTCGCTTTCCAGTTCCTGATC
>JAUVEK010000150.1 GCA_030594795.1 Candidatus Nanohalarchaeota archaeon
TTGAAAATGGTTATGAGGTTATTGTCACTGCGGACCACGGCAGTGCCGAGGACAAGCTTTATGCTGACGGGAATGTGAAGCCTGCGCATTCTACTAATCCTGTGAATTTCGTTGTTGTGTCAAATGATGAGAGACTGAAGAAGGTCAGGCTGAAGGATGGGGGCAGAAGGATGTTGCGCCGACTATGCTTGATATTATGGGGATTGAGAAGCCAAAAGAGATGAGCGGGAAGAGTTTGATTTATGATTAAAATTGTGTTCATTGATATGAGCAGGACTTTAATTAAAGGGAGCGGTTCTAATTCAGGGGCTGATTTTTTGGGAAAAGGTGATACATACAGGCGAATGTATCCCAAGTACAAATCAGGAGAAATATCTATGGATGAATTATTGACGAAAACTTTTGAGTGCTGGAGGGGGTTGAGGGTTTCTGATCTGGAGAAAGTGTATGGGGAATTTGAATTTAATGAAGGAGTAAAAGAAACTATTTTGAAAATCAAAGAAAAGGGGATTAAGACTGCTTTGTTGACTAATATTCCAACACATCTTGGAGGGTTATTCAAGAGGGAGTTAGATTTTGATTTTATTGGCGGGACTGTGCTTGAGGTTGAAGACGGGATCTTTACAGGGAAAGTTTTGGAATTTCATAATGATAAGGTAAAAGAAGCGATGATGATTTTAGAGAGGGAGAGAATTTCTTCTTGTGAAGCAATTTCAATCGGGGACGGGAAAGATGATGCAGAAGTTTTTGAAAAAGTAGGGTTCGGGATTGCTTATTGTGGTGATGAATTTGCCCGAAAGTCTGCCAAGTATCGAATAAGTGATTTTAGAGAGTTGAGCGGTATTATTGAAGAGGAAACTGCGCCATCTTAGATTACCTCTATTGTGTGTTTGTGTCTTTGCTGATAACGCATAAGGGAGTGCTATTGCTTCTCCTATTGTCATTCATACAGGTTTTCAGGAAGGTACACAGCAGATGCAGGGGCAGTTCAAGTCTTCTACTATTCCAATGTTTATCTCATTATCAGTGCAGTTTTCTGCAAGTGTGTCAACTATTCTTCCTCCTTTAGATTCGCAATCTCCTGAAGTTAAATAACTGATAGTTGGTTTCTCGGCGCTGTCTGCACAGCCTGAAATTACTACTGAGACAAATATTGCGATCAATAATATTTCTTTTTTCATTTTTATCACCTTTTTAATTATGTTTTTGTTATGGACTTTAGAGTATAAAAAGAATTTTATTTTGTTTGGTGAAAAGCAAAGAGTGTCCAAAATATTAATCTAGCGGGCTTTTATTCAGTAGGCTCTTGCGAAGTAGACTGTGTGTTTTGCGGGTTTTTTGCAGAAGATGCATGCGCCTGCGCTTTTTGGGTTGTCGTCAAAGGGTATCAGGCGCGCGGTTGCGCCTGTTTCGTCTTTTATTTTTTCTTCGCAAGCTCCGCTTTCGCACCAGCCTGCGCAGACCAGTCCTTTGTCTATCTTTTTTGCGAAGTCTTTCATGTCTTTTGCTTCGTATATGCTTTCATCAAGGGATTTTTTTGCTTTGCTGTACATGTCTTTTTGCATTGTGTCCAGTACTTTTTTTGTCTCGTTCAGGAGGTCTTTTTCTTTTATGAATGATTTTTCGGATGTGTCGCGCCTTACTAAGACTACCTGGTTTTTTTCTATGTCTCTTGGGCCAAGTTCCAGCCTTATAGGGATGCCTTTTAGTTCCCATTCATTGTATTTGAATCCTGCCTTGTATTCCTCGCGGTCGTCCAGTACGACTGTGTAGCCGGCTTTTTCAAGTTTTTGTTTTAGCTCTTCTGATTTTTTTATTGTCTGCTTTTTTGTCTTGTCGAATATTATCGGGACTATCACAATTTGCGTCGGGGCGATTTTTGGCGGGAGTACAAGGCCTTTGTCGTCTGAGTGAACCATTATGAGTGCGCCAATCAGGCGCGTCGTGATGCCCCATGATGCCTGCCATGCGTATTTTGTTTTTTCGTCTTTGTCTATGAATTTTATGTCAAATGCTTTTGCGAAGTTCTGGCCAAGATTGTGGGATGTGCCCATCTGGAGTGCTTTTTTGTCTGGCATGAGAGCTTCAAGCGTTGTTGTGTAGAGCGCGCCTGCAAATTTTTCTGATTCTGTTTTTTTGCCTGTGAGGACCGGTATTGCGAGGATGTTTTCCATCAGGTCGCGGTACATGTCAAGTATGGTCATGACTTCCCTGTCTGTGTCTTCTTTTGTTGCGTGGACAGTGTGGCCTTCCTGCCAGAGGAACTCGCGGGTGCGAAGGAACGGTTTTGCGTGTTTGAATTCCCACCTGACGACATTTGCCCACTGGTTCAAAAGCAAGGGAAGATCGCGGTATGACCTTATCCAGTTTGAATATGATTCGTACATGATTGTTTCTGAGGTTGGCCTGACTGCAAGGCGCTCATCGAGTTTGCTGTCACCTGCGTGCGTGACCCATGCCACTTCCGGGGTGAATCCTTCGACGTGCTCTGCTTCTTTTTTGAGGAGCTTTTCTGGTATGAGGAGGGGAAAATAGACGTTTTTGTGGCCGAGTGCTTTTATTTTTTTGTCCACATGGTCTCTTATTTTTTCCCAGATAGAGTATGAATCCGGGCGGAATACGATGCAGCCGGAGACTGATGAGTAGTCTGCAAGC
>JAUVEK010000102.1 GCA_030594795.1 Candidatus Nanohalarchaeota archaeon
GACCCTGAAAAATCAAACTCGCCAGCCTCCCCTATCTTGATTGCGCCGGACCCGAGCACAAGGACTTTCTTAATCTTCTTTTCTTTCTTTTTCCCGTACAGGTTACGCATTGCACACACCCAGAAACTCATCAAAAAGATAACCTGTATCAACAGGACCCGGCGTTGATTCTGGATGAAACTGGACAGCAAAGAATTTCCCGCTTTTGTGCCTGATACCCTCAATCGTCTTATCATTTGCATTCACAAACCACGGTGAAACATCCTTTGGAAACTTTTTCTCATTCAGCGCAAACCCGTGATTCTGGCTCGTAATAAAGCATCTTTTGGTTCTCATGTCAATGCACGGCTGGTTCTGGCTCCTGTGCCCGAACTTCAGCTTATAGGTATCCATCCCGAGTGCAAGCCCCATTATCTGGTTCCCAAGACATATCCCAAACATAGGGACATTCTCACCCATAAGCCCCCTGACAGTCTCAACAGTAGAATCCATAAGAATCTTCGGGTCTCCTGGCCCGTTTGACACAACCACCCCATCCGGCTCATAATCCAGTATCTTATTTACAGGATAATCATACGGCACCTGTATGACTGTTGAATCGCGCGCACAAAGCTCTCTTATGATATTTGCCTTGGCCCCGCAGTCAATAACAACAATATTATTCCTGCCTTCACCATAGGTCACCGGCTTCTTCAAAGACACTTCACCCACAAGATTTCTCGCATTCGGGTCATCCACATTCTTCACTTCAACCTTTAATGTCTCAAGATCCGGGTGCCCGACCTCAAGTATCCCCCTCATGCTGCCGGAGACCCTGAGTTTCTTGGTCAGTGCTCTCGTATCAATCCCTGCTATGCCCACTTTCTTCTCTTTAAAAAACCATTCTGGAAGAGTCTTCTCGCACTGCCAGTGGCTCGGGTTATGGCACACCTCACTCACAGCAAGTCCCTGAACCTTAATCCCGTGCGACTCAAAATTAAGAGGCAGCCCAAAAGAATCAGACCGGTACTTAGGCACACCGTAATTGCCGATAAGAGGATAAGTCAGCGCAAGTATCTGCCCTCTATACGATGGGTCCGTAAGGCACTCAGTATACCCGACCATACCGGTATTAAAAACAACTTCTCCTTCCAGTCTCTTCTCAACACCAAATCCGGTGCCCTGAAAGTAGGACCCATCCTCAAGAACAAGTAATGCATTCATCTCTCTTTGATTACTCAATGAAGATTTAAATCTTTTTCTTAGGTTCAAATTGCCTTTGCTTTTTTTGCTTTCATTTTTATTCAAGAAAACCCAAAGAATAATTACACAACTAAATTATTTAAATCTGATTGTATCCAGATACTGTTCTCTTTTTGTGTTCTATGTTTTCTTGTTTGCGAAGCATAAGGCGGCAGATAAGGTTGTGGGGCTCTCGAAGAAGTGTATCCAATTTGGATAAAAGTATAGGGCAATTAGCGGGTATAGGTAGCGAGTATAGTATCTAAAATAGATATTGCTGTATAGAAAACTATTTAAGTATGTGCTTCAAAAGATAGTACCACTATATAGTAATTATATGAGGGCATAATATGACATATAATGAAGAACCAGTTCCTGATGAAATGTGGATTGAATTATTCAATCAAGCTAATGAAAAAGCTAAAGTAAAAGATGTAATATTAGGTGAATACGCTTTTCAATATGCTCTGATTAACTTAGATGATGGCTACAATATCCTTCCTATATTAGAAGATGACCTGAACGGACGCTGTGAAGAATATGCGTTTTATGGTGCAGGATTACCTTTCATTATAGAGAACCTAATCCCGGAAAAAGATTATGGTGCTTACGCAGAGAAAGACTTTATAGATTATTTTGCGTTGCACGAACATATTGAAGCTAAGACAGGAAGTCATTGTGATGCATGTAGAGCAGAATTAGGTGAAGTATTTAAAAGAGAACAACGGTTCATTGATGCTTATGCAAATATGTTAGGAGAGATAGCTGAGATGGAGTTAAAGATATTAGGAAGTGGTGGAACTCCCGGAAGAGGATACTTTGGGAGATGTGTTCCTGGATTTATAACAACCGGGAGAATGGAAAAAGGCTCAACTCCACTTGAGTTATTAAAATATTTTAAAAAAGAGTTATACAAGGATTTAGCGGTGGTTCAGGTAGCGGGCGCTCAAGACATCGTTATTTGAGTTGTAATTAAAAAGTAGTTAAAACGAATAGATTTATAAAGATTTGGGGTGCCGTCTCATAACACATATTAGTCCATAAAACCCATTATTTCCTGTGGCTTTGCCACAGGGGGGATAAAATGGGCAGAAGAAAGACACCAATTGACTGGAAAACATACAACAATACACTTGTAAATCGCGGGAAAAACATTGCCGAGTTTGTTAAATTCTTTAAAAACGAAAAGTTGTTTGAAAAAGAAAAGAAGAAAATGAATGATGGAAAAAACGGTCATCCGTTCGAGTATGCAGACCGAATGTTCGTTCTTCTTGCAGTCATAAAAGCAATAACTCAGAAAGGGTTTCGGTTTATCGAAGGATTTTCTTTTCTTCTTTTTGATAATGTGCCTGACCATAACACTATTTGGAGACGGGTTGGGAAAATTGATCCAAAAATTATAAAAAAAGCATCAACTGCAAAAAAATCAAAAACAATAGACATCATTCTTGATGCAACAGGCATTTCTGTTAACGGAACCAATGTATGGATTGATGAGAAATACAATCTGCATCGAAAACGAAGTTGGGTTAAATTGCATTTATGTATTGATGCCAATACAAAAGAAATAATTTCTGTAAATGTGCTAGACAAAAGAACACATGAAGGCGAATCAAAGGAATTCAATAAAATTGTATCTGGAGCACAAAAGAAATCAAAAGTAAAAAAAGTGTATGCAGATGGTGCTTATGACAGCAAAAAGAATTTTGAATTCTGCAAAGCAGAATGCGTAGAACCCGTTATAAAAATAAGACGTAATTCTGTGAATCCAGTTCATAAAAAAAAGATGCATAATGAGCACTTAGAGCATCGTGGCAAAGAACCACCACCTTTGAGTTTTCGGGATGAAGAGGTCATTCGGCAAACGTTTTGGAAAGCCTTTGTTGAAAAAAAGAATTATGGGAAACGGAGTGGAATTGAAGGCGTTATTGGGTCTTTTAAACGGTTTTTCGGCGAAAATGTGGGCTCTAAGATTAGAAAAAATATTGAAAATGAATTGCTGATCAGATGTAGTGTATGGAACTTGATGGTGGGCTAAGCCGAAAATGGCTTAGATCAGAAATATATTTATTTTTGAAAGTATTGAGACAACACCAAGATTTGGTGCGAAATTATTTGTATTATCCATAAGAAGGTATTAATATGACTGGACATGTGCTTAGACGAGGTGGAGTGTATCACTCTAAAGATACCATATTTAGTGGTAATGACAATGTTGGAATCATCGGATCTTTTTATGCTTCTGATTCTTATTATGATTCTGTACATGGATGGATGGAATGTTCTGGTAATTCCAAAGTTGGGGGTTTTATTGTTGCTTCTGATTCCTATGTTGAAAAGATACGCGCTTGTGGTAATTGCCATATTAAGGAGATTGTCGCTACTGAAAAGTCCAAAGTTGAACAGATTGGCGGTTATGGTAATGCCGAGATTATATTGATGTTCGCTCGAAAGAATGCTGAAGTTGGAGAGATGGGCACTCATGGCAATTCTAAAGTAAATATAATTGGCGCTCTAAATGATGCCAAAGTTGGAGAGATAATTGTTGATGGCAATTCCGAAGTTAAATTAATATATGTTACAGATACATCTGTAGTTGATAAAATAATAATTTCAGAAAATGCAACAGTTGGATGTCTTTCCATAAATCCGAATGCGACCGTGAATGGATTTGAGATATATGGTAAATTAAAATGTTTTGAGGCAGCTGATCCAGAAGGGTTTAACTTCAAAGGCAATATTGATGATTTAGTATTGAACGAACACCTCAAACCAGAGAAAGAGATATACAATATTGCAAAAAAGCAAATAAAACTTTGAGAGACCGGTGAAATTCATCGGTATTCGGTTAAGATATATGCCTTGCAGCATCACGATTTTGTTTGATGCCAATATATCTCTTACAAGCCTCTGCAACACAGTTTGAGACCTTATTTTCGGTGAATATACCTACGTTTTTCCAGATTCCTAACTAAAAGTTGGCACCTGCAATCTGTAATGCACTTAAACTTGAGTCATATCCTGTTTTTGGGATATGGCTCTTCTCTTCCTTCTGGAATGTTATATCTGACTGCTGACTGCGCTCCCATAATCTTCAAACAGCGCACAAATATAAATAACGCCACCCAATAAATACCGGGATACACATGGATATTATAATGACTGCAGTCTGGGGTGTTCTTTGTATACTCGCAGTCTTTACATGCCTCAAATACCCGGGCCAACTCTATATCTACGTAGCAGCAGGCTTTGCAGGAGCAGCAATCATGGCATTTTTCGGCGCTCCCATGATACTCCAACTAATTCTGGGTGCATTTGCAGCAATCACAGCATTACTCTATTGCGAAGTAGGCATCGGTTCATATTTTTTGGTATCTATAGCAATAGACATCGCAATAATCGTGTTATTCTTTCTATTCTTCGGCCA
>JAUVEK010000124.1 GCA_030594795.1 Candidatus Nanohalarchaeota archaeon
TATTGATACTTGCCTTGCTTACACTGATATTCTTCACCTCAATAAAATCCAGAAGAATATCGAACAAAATATTATCAACACTGGAAACAAAAATGGAAAAACATGCAGAAAACATAAGGACAATGCATAAAACATTCCAAAAAATAACGACCCCAAAAGACCTGGTAATAATGTCACTCTTAAGCGCAGTCGCCTGGTTTTTCGAATGTCTTGGCATGTACCTTGTCGTCCTCGGTTTCCGCCAATCAATAAACATAATACTTGCAACCTTCATATTCAGCTTTGCTTCTCTGGCCGGCGCAATAAGCATGATCCCCGGCGGCCTGGGTATTGCAGAAGCAACAATCTGTGGCCTCCTGCAACTCTACGGAATCCCGCAAGCCACATCGGCAGGCATAGCAATAATAGTAAGACTCGGAACACTATGGTATGGCGCACTCATGGGCCTCTGCATATACCTGTTATTCAAAAAAAAGTATCACGTGAAAGAAAAATATAAGAAAAATCTTATAACACAAAAACATTAAAAACATACCCCCCAAATCAGACAAAAGGCGCTAAACATGTCCACATCAAAAATAGCAATCCAGAAAACCACCCCAAAAACAGTACTCGACGACTATAAACAACTGATGCACATCGCACAATACAAAAAAACCTTGCCAAAAAAAAACAAAACAATAATAAAAATAAACCTCTCATGGACCTTGTACTATCCATCATGCTCAACCCCGCCATGGCAGCTCGAAGGTGTCCTGAAAACACTAAAAGAAGACAACTACAGAGACATTCTAGCGGTCGAAAACCAGACCGTCGTAACCCACCCATGGAAAGGTGCCTACTACAACAAATGGCTGCCTGTCATGAAAAAATACAAAACAAACTTCCAGCCACTGACGAATGTCGAATGGACAAGCTACAAACCAAAAACAGAAATGCTCGCCATGAACGACATATTCGAAGAAATACTGATTCCGAAAATATTCAAAAAAAGCAGCATAATACATCTTCCCACTGTCAAGACACACGGGCACACCACAACCACCGGCGCAATGAAAAACGCCTTCGGCGGCCTGATACCAAAATACAGGCACCATGCCCACAAAAAAATACACGAAATACTCGTAGACCTTCTGGCGATCCAGAAAGAAATCCACAAAGGAATATTCGCAGTAACAGACGGCACCGTCTGCGGCAACGGCGCAGGCCCAAGAACAATGACCCCCTATACAGGCAACATACTCCTTGCAGGAAGCGATCAGGTCGCAATTGACGCCATATCAGCCAAAATAATGGGCTTTGACCCCATGAAAATAGACTACATAAAAATGGCACATGACAGGGGCCTGGGAACCGGAGACACAGATCAAATCGAAATACTCGGATTAGACAAAAAAGACTTCAAAAAACTAAACTTCAGATTCAAAACCAAAAAAAGCCCTATAATCGCATGGGACCAGCTCCTGAGAAAAAAAACATCAGACATTAAATGGCTCCACCACCTGCTCTTCTACTCAGCATTCTTCAGGACATTTATTTTCGCCTCAGAACTATACCACGACAAGTTATGGTACAACCAGACCGGCAAAAAAAACATCAATATATTCAAAAAAACAGGATGGGGTAAATTATACGAAAAATACGGGTATGGAACCTACCCAAAAGACAAAAAAATTAAAAACTGGGACCCTTATTAAGCACACACAAAAGAAAGCCCAAAAACAAAGATGATGCCTGATGATAAAAGAACTCATTATTTCAATGCGCCCAAAACAATGGTACAAAAACCTAATCATATTTATCTGCATAATATTCTCCCAGAATTTACTCAACTTATCCATGTGGTCCGGCACAATATCAGCATTCATAATATTCTGCATGCTTTCAGGGAGCGACTACATAATCAATGATATAATAGACTCCAAAAGAGACCGGATACACCCGAAAAAATGCAAAAGACCTATAGCCAGAGGTAACCTGAACAAGAACTTCGCATTCGCATTCGCCCTCATCCTCATAGCCCTTTCTCTGTCATGGTCATATTCCATAAACACACAATTTTTCATCGCCTCTCTCACATTCTTCATACTTCACATTGTCTACAGCTTTATTCTAAAGCATATAATCCTCGCTGATGTCATAACAATCTCAATTCACTTTGTAATAAGGGCAATTGCAGGATGCCTGGCAATAGGTGCACTCATCTCCCCCTGGCTTATAATATGTACATTTCTTATGGCCCTGTTTCTGGCGCTCGGGAAGAGAAGGCATGAACTGGTCCTATTGGGTCAGGACGCAAAAAAACACCGCGAACCTCTCGAAGAATACTCCACCAGCATGCTGGACCAGATGATCACTACCACAACAAGCGCACTCATAATATCCTACACCCTCTACACATTCCTTGCAGACAACATCTATATGATGGTAACAGTACCGCTTGCAGTATACGGACTTTTCAGATATATGCTCCTGATTCACACAAAAAATTTCGGTGGAGAAACAGAAATGATATTCAAAGATAAGGGCATGCTAACGTGCCTGGCCTTATGGCTAGCTCTGGTATTGTTAATCCTTTACAGCAAAAGCATCACAATCTAGAACCTTACACATATAACATATACTTAATCCAACACACCAAGCATCAGTTCTGCACATTCCATCCCCTTCTTCACAGACAGCTCAATACTCCTCTCAGGATAACTATTAAACATCCCGCCCACAAAAAGATTAGTAACAGGAGTATTGTAATCAGGCATATTTCGCATTGACCCCAACTTATACACTAACCCAGCATACTCATCCCGGTAAACCTTCCACCAGCAAACATCATCCTCACTTAAATCAGGAAACATCCTTTTCAACGCACCAAAATACAATCCATAGACTTTCCCCTCGGGCATCCTCCACAGTTTGGAACCCTTATCAGGATAACTTGCAAGATATACCACGCGCTCACCATACTGCGAAAAATCCTGGAAATTAGTATGCTCAATCAATGCCCCGAAAGGAATATCACCATCCATGATATTTGACCAGTAATAATCACTAAGCTTCTTCCCCTTTAGCCCAAGAAGCACGCACAATGCACCCTGGCACTCAAGACTATCAACACGGGAAGTAAAATCATCACCAAAATCCGAAAGTTTAACCAGCTCATGCGGATCAATCGTACTATAAACAACATTCGCACCAACACTCTTCCCGTCATACAAGACACCCTTTGCCTCACAGCCATCAACAAGAATGCGCTCCACACGAACACCGGTCTCCACCACGCCCCCCATCTCCTCGATGCCTTTAGAAAGACGCTCAATAACCTCATGAAATCCTCCCGCAACATAACCAAGGCACTCACCCTTATATCCCCTACTGGCCCTGAGACGCATCCTCTCAACAAACCACGCAGCAGAAATCTCATCAAGATTAGAGCCGTACTTACTCACAAGCATCGGCCTGAAAAACCTGTCATAAACCCCCTGACTGCCATTCCTGACTATCCACTCCTTCATAGGAACCTTATCAAGCCTCGAAAGATTACC
>JAUVEK010000093.1 GCA_030594795.1 Candidatus Nanohalarchaeota archaeon
GCTCATTGCGCTTTTAGCCTAAAATGCGCCTTTATCTTTTGCAAGCATACGCGCAATCTTTGATGCTTCGCTGATGAAGGAGCGCAGATCATCCGGGTTAAGCTTTTTGTTGCTTCTGTAAATTATTATCCTGCTGCCGGCAGTCTCAATATTTATGATGTCTTTCCTGTTTCCAAAAAAAGTCAGGATTTCGGGGGTAAACACCTTTCTTACTGATGCCTCATCAGGACCTTTCAGAAGATACCTGTCTGAAAAGACTGGGCTGCTCTTAAAATCAATGTCCTTATAACCCAAGACGTCACCCAGCTTATGAAAAAATGATTCCGGGCCAAGTGAGAAGCTTGGCAGATTACTGTCATTAAGCTGCGCAGAGGCAACTGTCTGGGAATAAGTTGTAGAACTCCTGCCTCCGCCGACCGTATATCTGTAATCAAAAATCATGAAATATATATGATGTTGGTGGATTTCAAGCTTTTTGATTGCCTGTTCATACTTTATATGCAATCAAAAACTGTCCAGTGGATGCGATCCATTTCCCCTTTCGTGATATTGTATGCTTTGCGCCCATATCCCCTGCTAAAAAGCTTCAGGGCACTTAATGAAGACAAAAGACTATTATCAGTATCAGGACTAAAAGAGAACCCCATTCTTCCTGCGGATTTTTTTAATCCTTCTCTTCTTTTTTTCTCAGACCTGTAGGCTATCATGACAACTAGAGCAATAGGGGCAAGAACCAGAATCAAAATAAAGTAGGGCTCCATTTATATCACGTTATCGTGCTGGTAAAATATATTAGGCTGTGTGCATATAAAGCTTTTGTGTGAAATATTTGAGTGTTGGTGTTGTAATTGAACATAAAAAACGAGATACGTGTCATCGGGTTTGACGACGGGCCATTTAAGCATATAAAAGGAGAAAAGGTCCTCGTAGTAGGCGTCATTCTAAGGGCAAAGGAGTATCTTGACGGGGTCCTGAGCACTTATGTGACTGTCGACAGCCTTGATGCTACAGGCAGGATAACAGAGCTAATCAACAACTCAAAACATTACGGCCAGCTGCGCGTAATTCTTTTTGACGGCCTTGCAGTTGCAGGGTTTAACCTGATTGATATACAGAAGGTAAATGAGATGACTGGCAAACCTGTGATTGCAGTCACTGCCACAAGACCGGATCGTGCGCAGTTCAAAAACGCGCTGAAAAACCTTGAGCGGTACGAAGAGCGAATCGATATTGTTGAGCGCGCAGGCAAAGTATGCTCAATAGTAATCAATGAAAAAACAATCTACTTCCAGTACGCAGGCATCACAGAAAAAGAAGCAGAAACAATACTTAAAAAAGCATCTGTACGAGGCGCAATCCCGGAGGCAATAAGGATGGCGCACCTCATAGCAGGAGGCATCGTAGACGGCGAATCGCGCGGAAGGCCCTAAACCTCAACAATATCCCCTTCTTTTGGGATTATGAGCGCGCCTTTATATGCTTTCCTGACTTCCTCTTCAATTGCGGCGGTGTCTCGTGAATTGCGCCCAATGTGCACCAAAAAAAGCGCCTTGCATCCTGAATTTGCAGCGCACAGGCCACAGGAAAGAAACGATGAATGACCTGAAAGCCCTTTTGCCTCTTTCTCCATTTGCGATGCATAAGCCTCATGCACCAAGATATCAGCATCTTTTGCAAGTTCAGCAATTTCTGCGCAATAGCTGGTGTCTCCTGAATACACAAGCGACTTTGACTTATGCTCAATGCGAAGAGCATAGGATGAATCAGCATGATTGGCCTTTGCAAAAGAAAGTATTGCGCTGTTAATCTCAAGTTCAGATTCACTGTCAATTTCCTTAAACACAAGCTCAAACCCTGGCTTGTCAATGTAGCCTGCATATGCTAGTTCTGTGATGTCTTTTACATATTTTTCAGTGCCTCTCGCGCCGACAATCACAAGCGGCTCAACCCTTTTTTCTTCGCGGTATCTCATAAGCAAAGCAGGCAAGCCGAATGTATGGTCTGCATGAAAATGCGAAATAAAGATAACATTTATCTTATTGTAAGTACCATCTCTCCAAAGAGACTGCATAGATGAATAGCCGCAGTCAATCAAAAGACCTGCATCTTCAATAAAAAGACTGGTGTTTGAATGATTCCCGTCAAAAGCTTCCCCAACACCAACAAACTTTATTTTCATAAAGCCTTTTTTAGTAAGCCTAATTTTATAAATTTAGATTCCAATAGCAATTATATTTGATTTACAGGAGATGATATAAAATGAACAGGATAGTAATTCTTACGGGAATACCCGGCAGCGGAAAGACTACTGTGCTTAAGCCTGCGCTATCAGCCCTGAAAAAGAAGGGCATTGAATACAAATCAGTCAACTACGGGACTGTGATGTTTGAGATTGCAAGGGATCTGGGGCTTGTAAAAGACAGGGATGAGATGCGCAAGCTTGACCCTGAAAAACAAAAAAAGATACAGAGAGCCGCAGGCAAAAAGATTGCATCAATGGCAACAGCATCATCTGTCATTGTGGATACGCACTGCACAATCAATACGCCCAGAGGATACCTCCCGGGGCTGCCTGAATGGGTTTTAAAAGAAATCATGCCTGACAGCATTATCCTTGTGGAAGTTGATGCAAAAGAAATTGCAAAGAGAAGAAACAAGGATGCAACAAGGGTGAGAGACAAGGAAAGTGAAGAGGAAATTGATGAGCACCAGAGAATTAACAGGTATGCTGCTGTTTCTTACGGGGTACTTACGGGGTCAACTACCAAGATAGTTTATAATAATGATAAAAAACTGGATGAGGCTGCGAGTGATCTGGCAAAGGTCTTAGGTTAGATTGAGTTGATTCTCATGAATCATGAGAGTAACAGTAATGAAACGATTATCTTCCTGCCACCGATTCGCGAGAAATGGAGCGTAATTAAAAAAGGAATATATGATGTCATAGATATGGGAGATTGCCTGAGAATTGATTTTCAGGGAATAGGCATATGGATTGGAGCTGTACCTCGTAAAGAAGGTTGTCCGTATGATGATGTTGGTTACCACTATAAGCATGTGCATTTAAGTATCGGGATAGATGATTTCTCAATCTCTGCTCATGAGCACTATGACGGCCCTGACTTTAGGCTATACAATGGGGCAAATGTTAAAGGAGAAAAGAAAGAGAAATATGCAGAAATCACAACACCAAAAGGTCCTATTTTTCTCATACCTAAAACCATTGAATGGAGCAAGTATTGGGATGATTCCGGATTTTCACATGAAAATGACCTTTATGAGAAAGAATGCGATGAATATTCTATGGTCATTGGGGCAAAAGAAGAAGATGTTGAGCGATTAGTCAATGAGTATGGTGGAATTGATAAAAGCGAAGTGCAACGTTTTGAGAGATACAGAACATCCTGTAGAGTAAATGTTTTGATGGTGACTAATTGATTAGTCATATTTAAGTAGTCATAATATAGAAAGAAATATAAATATGAAATATCTTATTCTAAACATGCCCGCAAGCGAGAAAGAATTAAAAGATAAACTTGCTCAAATTGTTGAAGAAATAAAAAACGGCACGATTAAATATAATCCACCACATGAACATGAAGGAAAACGGTGTGGCTTACCCTGTCTAAAATGTTTGAGCGAAGATCCGAATTATAAAGAATTAACGGCCAATCCCGCGGTCGTATCTTATAGAAAAGACGGTTATAGGGTTACAGTTTATTTTCACGAAGATTGTTTAAATGAGTTATTAGGAATCGAATAAATATCTGTTTATCCATACATCCTAAATATAGTAAAAGTCATAACTTTTTGGACTATATGACTTTTCCATATCCTTTAAAATCACCTTGTTGTGATTTTTAGGATTCAGGAAATCTTCGATTTCCCCGAATGCTTAAAATTGCGATGCAATTTTAGCATCCAACCAATCTTCGATTGGTCCGGATAGTTAACGCCTCTTGATTTTTGGTTAAGTTTGTGCATTTTTCATCGTGAAAAAGCTTGGAATTATCCAATAGTACATAGATTCCATGATTTAGTAACGACTTTAACTATAATATCATTTTCCAATGAACTCAATGACGTCTTTTTTTAGCTCGTCTATTGTCTTGCTGTCAGTTTCAAGAACGAGGTCAAAGACATCAAGGTCTTTGTCAAGAACATAGCCATACATTCTTTTGTATAATTCTATATTTTCACTGTCGCGCTTTTTAACTGCTGCAAGTGCTGTATCGAATGCGCTGACGTCGCGGTTCATGATTCTTTTTGAGCGTGTTTCCTGTGTTGCGTTGAGCCATATCTTTATGCCTTTTGCGCCTAGCCACGGCATGGCCCATGAAGTGATGGATACATTGCCTTCTTCTGCTTTTTTCTTCAGGAAACTGTCAACTTCCCTGTCAAAGTCAGGGTTGTTCTTTCTTTCGGAAAGAAACCTCATCCCGTCTTCTGTCTCCCACCAGTCGTCGCCGGAGAAGTGGTATCCTTTTCTCATCGCGATTTCCTTGAGCGCATCTCCGCCGCAAAGATACGTAAGGCCATAATGGTTTGCAAGCGCCTTTGCAAGACTGGTCTTTCCTGACCCTGCCATACCTGATATAATTATTGTTATTGTCATGCTCATCACGATATTTTCTGAAATATTGAACAGCAACTTATATATATTTCAGTCCTTTGACTTCAACTCTTCAATGTATTTTATCAGGTTTTTTAGAACCTCGCCTTTTGCGCTCTCGACAAACTTAATCGAGCCTGCAACTTCGTGACCGCCTCCTGAAATCATCGCGTGAGGGATGTCTTCTTCCAGGCGCTTTACAAGAACATTGACATTAAAGCCGATCTTCTCACAGGCATCATTAGAGCGCATTGTTATGAAATCCGGGCCGTAGCCGATAGTCACAAGCTTCTTTTTCCCATGCTTCTGATTAAGCTCATCATTCAGAATGCCAGCTGATTTGCCGGGTCCCGGGAAATCACCTCTCCGGGTTGATTTAGCTATGTCTATAAGCGCAGCAACAACACCGTTTTTCAGTGTCTCCTCTTTCACATATTTTAGCAATGCTTTAGTCTGCGCATTTATTTTCTCCTGAATGTCCTCATAGAGAAGATTTACAAGCGCCGCATTTTTCTCATCTTCAAGTATCAGATCATACACAAGACCTGAATCCTGCATGAATTTCAGGTAACTTGCTTCGTAATCAACGCATGTTGCTATCTTTTTCAGGTGGCTTTTATCTTTTTTGGAATTCTTC
>JAUVEK010000121.1 GCA_030594795.1 Candidatus Nanohalarchaeota archaeon
GGTTGTTGTGACTGCTTCAAATAGGTCGAGGCCTGAGAGGCGGAGCAGAAGCATGCCGATTATTGAGTATGTGAAGTATATTTTCATCATTCTTCGCGTCGTGTGGTATATGGTTGGTTCGAGTTTTTCTGTGTAGCCCTGCGCCTCGTAAAGTGATGTTGATGATGTCCGCAGGCGGCTTAATATTGAGAGGAATATGATTATTATTCCTATGCCGCCGAGCCACTGGGTTTCTGAGCGCCAGAACAGTATGCTTTTCGGGATTGCAGATGTATCTTCAATTACTGTCAGGCCTGTTGTTGTGAAACCGGACATCGCCTCGAAGAACGAGTTCAGGACAAGTGCATCGCTGCCTGCAAATATGGGGTAGTATGGTATTGAGCCGATGAATGAGAAGAATATGAATGTTATGGCTGTCAGTGTGAGGCCTTCGTTCAGGTCCAGCTGTGCCCGCCTGAAGTTCTTGTCCAGTATGACTCCGCAGAATAGTGAGAGAATCATTGGTATTAAAAACATGGTGAGTGACTCATTGTAGATGAGCGCGACAGCTGTTGGCAGTATAAGGAATACTGCGAATATTTCAAGAAGAATACCCATGTATGCCAGGATGTTTTTCAAGTTATTCTCCCTTGACGAGTTTTAAGAGCCGCGGGACGCTTTCTGTTTTCGTGATGAACAGTGCTACGTCTCCTGCCTCAATCCTGGTGTCTTTGTCTGCGATTATCACAGTGCCGTTGCGGTAGATGCTTCCGAGAAGTGCGCCGTTTATTCTTGTGCCTACGCTGTCTCTTACACTGCTTGTTTCTGGTATTACGAGCTCTACTATCTGCGCTTTCCCGTCGCTTATCTGCGCGACTACGCGCTCGCCTGCACCGAGAAGTACATTCGTGATCGATGTGATTGCTATTTGCGTTATCGGGATTATTGACTGGATGCCGAGCTTTACGAACAGCTCTTCGTTGCCGGGTTCGTTGACGCGTGCAACGATGCGCGGCACTCCGATGCTTTTTGCTATCTCGCTTATCATCATATTTGTCTTATCATCCTGCGTTGCTGCGACGATTGCATCGCACTTTTCTATGCCTCCTTCCTCAAGCGTCACCATGTCAGATGCATCACCCTTGAGTACGAGCGCGTCAGTGTCGATTGCTATTTCTTTTGCAATTTCAGGGTCTTTTTCGATCAGGGTTACCTTGTGTCTCTCTTTTGAGAGGACTTTGGTCAGGTTTCTCCCGACATTTCCGCCGCCTGCGATTATTATTTTCGTGTGTATCACCTTTTGTTTTTTGGGTGTTTTTTTGTATGTTATTGTTTATATTAGCGTTGGTGTATATATATATTTGACTTTTCTTCAGTTCGTACAGTTCGGATATTTCACTATGTTGCGCCTTGTATTTTTGTTGGCTTGCCTGTAAATTGATATCATGCTTTGCCTTTTTCTGAAATGATTATGCGAAGCTTTATATATTTGCAGAATCAATTACAGCGTAGTTGATTGTATCCGGACATATAGATGTGGTGCATGAGACTGTTTAAAGGAAAGTTGAGGGGTTGAGTGATTCGTTTTTTTATGGGTCATGTGATTCCCTGACTTGCCAGTAAATTTTAGTATGATATGAAGAACAGGAGGTTTTAAAATGGCAGATAAAAGAAATTTTGTTTTGATGAAAGGGGGTAAGGACACAGACTCTATCTTTACTGGAAGAGCACCCCGCCAGGCAGCACTGAAAGCAGCTAACAGAGGAATAGCAGATATCAAGCTGAGAGAGAGAGGAACCAAGAAAGTGCATGTATTCAGGGGTTCCAGAAACCAGGTAGCAGCGCCAGCTAATGCACCTTCATGGATGGGCTCAAAAGTATGGAAGCCATCGGTGAAGAAGGTCGGCATCGAGAGACTTGACAAAGGCAAGAAGAAAAAAAAGTAAGTTAAGTTGATTGATTTTATTCAGGCACCGGATTTGTTCGGTGTTTTCTTTTTCTTTTTCGAATTTTTAACCCGTTATTAACGCCATTACTACCATCTCCTTTTCCATCCGACACACAAAACACCACATCAAGCGCAGATACAATTACTATGTTCTCCCACCCATAAGTCTTATCGCACCGCAATCCAGAAACACACCAAAACCTTTATTACAGACCTAAACCCAAATAATAACCCATGCACAAATTCAGTGTCTCATTCATACTTTTGTTCATCGGCTGGATAATGTTCACAGGCTCACTCTGCCGGATGGAACTGCTTGCAGGAATAACAGTATCAGTCATAATCGCCTGGATATGCGGGAAATTCATGTTCTTTGAATCACCCTACCAGTTCTTCAACCCAAAATCCATCATAAACTTCATCATCTACTTATTCGTCCTATTGTATGCGGAAATAAAATCACACATAGACACTGCATCACGAATAATAACAGGCAACATCAACCCTGCAATAATCAAAATCACCACACACCAGGCAACAGACTTCACAAAAACACTTGTCGCAAACTCAATAACACTGACACCCGGAACCCTTACCGTAAAAATCGGCAAAAACCACAAGGACCTCTACATCCACTGCCTGGACTACAGCCCGGACAAGAACATATCCGAACTATTCGAAAAGCACGCGAAAAGAGTGATTGCATGATAATAGAATTCACATTCGTAGCAGCAGGAGCATTGCTCGTCCTAAGAGCAATCCTCGGCCCGACCTACGCAGACAGGGTAATTTCAATAGACACACTCACAAATCTTGTAGTGCTCCTGATGGTGATTTACTCAATCCGCATACAAAACCCTATATACCTTGACACAGCGCTCCTCTTCGCACTAATATCCTATATCGCCATAATCGCGATCTCAAAACTGGTGAAAAAATGATATCTGAAATCCTCCTCTCAATATCAGCACTGTTTGCCATAATCGGCGCAATCGGCTTCTTCCGCTTCCCTGACTTCTACACGCGGATTCATGCAGCCACAATGGTCACAGTCGGCGGCGCATGCCTCGCACTCGCATCACAGGCCCTCTACACCCACACCCACCCGGTTCTGGGCCCGGACTACACAATAAAGATACTCCTCATAATCACATTCATCCTAATAACCAATCCCACAGGCAGCCACGCCCTCGCAAACGCTGCCCACAACACAGGCATCAGACCAAAAAAACTAGTAAAAAATGATATGGAGAACCGCACATGATAGAGGCAATAATATTCAAGCTGCTGCTAATGGTAAGCATAATAACAGCAATAATAGCGATTCGCATGAAAGACCTGCTATATGCAGTCATCGTGCTTGCGATAGTTGACCTGTCGCTTGCTGCGCTATTCTTCATGCTCGCAGCCCCTGACATCGCAATAACCCAGGTCGCAGTCTGTGCAGCCCTTGCGACATTCATATTCATGATAACAATCCACAAAACAGAAAGGAGAGAAAGGCCATGAAACTGCTGCCGGCATTTGGAATCATCGTATTCACAGCACTCATGCTGTACGCAGTATTAGGACTCCCGGTAACCCACAACCCGGACGTAAAGCAATATTACCTTCAAAACGCGCTCGAAAGAACCGGCTCAGCAAACATCGTCAACGCCATTGTCTGGGACTTTCGCGCCTACGACACCCTTGGCGAAGAAACAGTCCTGTTTGCAGCAGTCCTTGCAGTATTCCTCATAGTCCACAAGAAAAGCGAATTCAAACTCAGAAC
>JAUVEK010000057.1 GCA_030594795.1 Candidatus Nanohalarchaeota archaeon
AAGACTTGAGCACTGGCAATAAAGAAACCTGCCAAAAGTCCGATTGTGGCCAAAAACAGTATGGTTGGATTTTTAGTCATTGAATTCCCTTATAAACACTAAAATACTTGCCTCATTCAATCAGGCAGGGTCAGATCAATCCCAGCAATTTCTTCAATCCCATATGCTTGGGTGGCTCATAAGTTTTGCCGATTAGGCGCGCTGCAAGCTTTTTATATTCAATGGATGCCTGCGAATAAGGATTTTGAGCCACGATTGGCACTTTCTCAAAAATGCTTTTGTTTACATTCCAGTCTTCAGGAATCATTCCAATAACAGGAGATTCACACATCATCTCGACATCTTCTGCTCTTAGTTCCCATGCAGCATTCTTGGCCCTTGTAACCACGACACCCAGGATATTTTTTTTCATATCTGCTGCCACCCGCGCAACCTTGACTGCATTGGCAACTGTCGGGATTTCCGGATTTGTAATGACAATAATCTCGTCGCAGGCATCTAAAACCGCCAGGGAATCTTTGTCAAGACCCGGCGGGCAGTCTACTATTACAGTACCATTAAGTTTGCTCAAAGCAAGCCTGAGCTTGGACATATCCACACCCAGTGAATCCAGATCAATGGATGATGGTATTAGTTTTAAGCCAGTATGGTGCATGTAAATAGCACGGCTTATGTCAATCTCATCATTTAAAACATCCTGAAGCTTATTTGGAAACGTATAGAACCCAAGATGCATCCCCAGGTTAGATGCTGTTGTATCTGCATCCACAACAGTCACCTCTTCACCAAACTGGTGAAGCGCAAGCGCAATATTAATTGACGATACTGTTTTACCTGTTCCTCCTTTTCCTGAAACAATCCCTATTATTTTTGGCAAGTTATCACCTCTTGAATATCTCAAATTAAAACAAACTAAAATATACACTTTTATGTCAATATATTGATATATATATATATACGTAGTCATCCTTATATATCTATAATTCATCTGAATTATTTATAATTATTTGTTATATTCAATAAATCGGAGGTCATATAAACTGAAATGAGATACTGTCATCTTAATGAATGATAATTAGTCTTCTTGATGTAATCCACCCATAAATCAGTATACTTCAGGCGCTCTTCAAAGTTCCTCTCCTTTTTTTTTGCGAAGCTCGCGCAGGCTTATTTTAAGTTTAGCTGTCATATAATCTCGTTGGCTACTATGCGTTATTTCTTTTAAATATAGTTAGCGCCGCTACTAAATCATGGAATCTGTGTGATATTGGATAATTCCAAGCTTTTTCACGATGAAAAATGGACAAACTTAACAAATAACCAAGAGGCGCTAATCTATATGGAAAAGACATTTGTCCAAAAAGTTATGTCTTTTACTATATATTCAAACTTCAAAACCTGTACAAATAAATAATTTTGGCCTCAAGTAAAAGATGTTATGGGCTGGTGGCTCAGTTGGAAGAGTACTGCCTTGGCATGGCAGAGGCCGCGGGTTCGAATCCACACCGAAAATTTTGTGGCGAAAACCCCGCCCAGTCCATATTGCCTGCTTTACCCCGAAGTTGAGGATGTGCAGATAGATATTTAAATTCTTGGTTCTATTTATTGCGTATTGTATCCTACATAGTGTAGTGTATCTTAATATGCATAAACAATTGTTTCGGGGCGAGGTGACATTAATCTACTTGTGCGCGGCCAACAGATGAATATTTTTTCTTTAATTTCTATTCTTTTACCCGGGGGTGTAAGATAATGAGTGAAGAAGATGCATACGAAACTGATGAAGAGGATGAGGACGACGACGATGGTGATGAAGAAGGCGAAGATGAATTCTAAGTTTTTTTGATTGCATATAAAGTATATACAAGCAATCAAATCTGCGGAAATTTAATTCATAGAGTGCATTTCCTATACCTTTCATCTATGCTATTGTTGCGAAAGGAAGCTTGAAATGCACCAATAATATCAGAATTTCATGATTTTTGAATCTTCTGTTTGAATGGAGAAATCCATTCAACTTTTTTATTCTTTTTCTAAGCAGCCACGATGAGTACTGGCAGAATAAATATTAATGCTTCCCCGGCGAAACCGGAAAATACTGGCACGAGCAAATTATCATCCAGCTTGCTGCACAGTGTTTCCATCATTGTTGCTACGAAAGACATTGTGATTAGAATAATCCAGTACATTGGTGTGATATTTCCAATGAATAATGTAAGATAAATGATCCCTATCAGGATATCTGCGGCGAATTCTGCAAATACGCCCTCAATAGCCTTGTTTTTCAGTCCGGGTATGAAATGTTTGCCGTAGATTCTTCCAAAAATTGCAGCGGCAGTATCACCAACTAAGGTCATCAGTATGGCAAGGAGCGCAACCTCCTTTGAAAACACAGAGATCACGATAATGGCGCCGATTCCAAGAAACACATGCCCTCCCAATGTTTTTTCCTCTTTCTGCCTGAACAGCACTTGAACCAGGGGTATCTTCTTTCCCCATTCAATCCTGAAATACTCAATCTCAAGAGCTATAATGAGCGCTATGGTCAAAACAAGCAGTGCAATGCCTTTACCAAAAAATTCGTATATTAAAACAATATATATGGCATTAAGATGAATCAATTTTCTGATAATTTCAGTGCTGAATGAATATTTCTCTCTTTTAGCTGAACTCATAAAACAAATTATGTTCAGGAACCGTTAAATAATTGGTGGTTTTAAAAACTTATTCTATAAATATAATCTATGGACAAAATATCATTGGGCTGCAAAACCCTTGATGAACTTCTGGGCGGCGGGGTTGAAACAGGGATTATCACGAATTTCTATGGCACTGCAGGCTCAGGCAAGACGAATATCTCAATCCAGTGCGCAGTCTCCTGCCTTAAAACCGGCAAAAAAGCAATCTATATCGACGCAGAAGGGGGATTCTCAATCGAGCGCTTTATCCAGATGCACGGCAAAAAAGATCTTGAGAGACTGATACTTTCTGAGCCAAAAACATTCTGGGACCAGGAAAGAATGATTGGAGACCTCCAGAAAGAACTTGAAAATGACAAAGACATTGGATTAATAATTGTGGATTCTATTGTGGCTCTTTACCGTCTTGAGTTGCACAAAGAAAAAATACAGGAAGTTAACCGCCTCCTGAGCAAGCAGTTTGCTTTGCTTTCAAAGCTTGCAAGGGAGAATAAAATACCTGTAATCGTAACCAACCAGGTTTACGTGGATTTTGATACTGATGAGCTTGAACTTGTTGGACGGGATATTCCTAAATATTTTTCGAAATGCCTTGTATTTTTAGAAAAAACAGGAAACAACAGACGGAAAGCAACACTGAAAAAGCACCGCTCAAGGCCTGAGGCACTGAGTGCGGAATTTGATATCAGAAACGAGGGGCTTTTTGATGCAGGCAGGAAATTCGGCATATTTTAGGTTTTCCAGATGGATGACATATTCACGGCAGTGGCTTTGATAATATTTGCAGGTTTTGCTGCAATAGAGCTCGGTATTGCAAGCGCTATACTTGAGATAATCGCAGGGATTGTCGCAAGCAATTTTTTGGGTTTCGGGGATGCAGAAACAATCAATATCCTGGCTGACTTTGGTATCCTGGCACTCATGTATTTCGCCGGGCTTGAAATTGATTTTGATGTGATGAAAAAGAATATGAAGAGCAGTTTTGCTGTCGGCAGCGCGTCTTTCTTTGCACCGTTTCTTACTATCTATTTCATTGCAATATATTTTCTTGGTTTTTCATTAGAGCAGGCACTTCTTACAGGTATCGCCCTTTCGACAACTTCGATTGCTATTGTTTATCCCCTGCTTTTGAAATCCCGGGACCGTCTTGATGATACAGGCAAAAAGATACTATCTGCTGCAATGGTTGTTGATTTGTTAAGCATGATTGCTTTAAGTGTTTTATTTACAGATGTGACTGTTATCACAATTGGATTTATTGCTGCCTTTTTTGTGTTCTCGTATTTTGCGCCGCACCTTGGCAGAAGAATATTCAGCCACTACAGGGGCAATGCAGTTGAGTTTGAGTTTAAGATAATACTGTTTTTGATACTCGGTATCGGCATTGCCGGTGAAGCTGTCGGAGTTGAAGCTGTTCTTTTTGCTTTTATTCTCGGGATGGCTACTTCATCTATTGTTGTTGAGCATGCCAGGCTGTGGCAGAAACTTAGAGGGATTACTTTCGGGTTTCTTGCACCTATTTTTTTCTTCAAGGCCGGTACGGTGATAAGCATTGCTGCGATTTTTGAGAATTTCGGAATGATATTACTGCTGTTTGTTGTCTGCTTTTTGTCCAAGTTTATTGGAACCTATATATTCTCAAAGAAGTATATGAGCCAGCATGCTGCCTATATCGCATTGATTTTTAATTCACGGCTGAGTTTCGGTATTGTAGCTGCGACAATAGGGCATGAACTTGGCATACTTACTGAAGGGATGTATGCATCGATAATCAGCGTAGTTATCCTGTCATCGATTTTCGCCTCAATTGCATCAAAAAGCGGGTACAGGGATTTAGAATGAGTTACTTTTTCTCTGCATCTTTTTTATCGCATATTCGATATCTGCTGCGATAAAATCTGCGGAAATTATTAGAAATTATTTTATATTTATTTATAGCTAAGGATTTTACTTCTTCTCTTTCTCTTTACTTTTTTCCCCCGTCATCCTTTTTATCCGCTGTGACAATAGTCTTACACTTAGGATACTTACTGCACCCAAGAAACTTGCCATAAATACTTGACCGCTCAACCAATGGCGCCCCGCATTTAGGACATTTGCCAAAATCTTTCTTTTCACCGGTTGGATTATCATCTGACTGTTTTGTTTTACATTCTTTATTCAGGCATAATTCCAATGGTTTCTGTCTCGGCCTAATCATGCACACCATCGGATAATTGCACTCAGGACATAACGTGCCCGTACTTTTAATCATTCCCTTTTGAGGAATAGAAATAATCACCTTGCAATCAGGATACTTGTCACAGGCAATGAACCTGCCGTACTTGCCTCTCTTCATCACCAGATTACCCTCATCGCACATAGGGCATTTTCCAATCAGGCTTGCCTGCTCCTGCGTACTTCTGATAGACCCGATAAGCGACGACCCAATCTCTTTCTCATGCTCCCTGAACTTCGAGAATGTTCCCTTTAGGTGCGTCTCCGCCTTATCCAAAACAGAATCAGACTTAACATTGCCTTTCTCAATGCGCTCCATCTCATCCTCAAATTCCCTCGTAAGATTCTCAGAAATAAGCTCAGAAGAAAACTTCTCAAGCGTATCAATGACCTGCAATCCCAGATCCGTAACCTCAATTCTCTTCTCCTGCAAATATCCCCTCTTATACAGGTTCTCAATAATATTAGCCCTTGTAGCCTTCGTGCCTAAGTTGCGCTTCTCAAGCTCGCGGATAATAGATGCCTCATTATATCTTGAAGGTGGCTGTGTCTCCTTTGACAAAAGGTCAATCTCCTTAACGCACAAATCATCCCCTGTATTCAGTTCAGGCAGTGTAACCTCCTCAAGTTTCACATAAGGTGCATACAACTCAAACCAGTTAGGTGTAATCGTGCGCTTCCCCTCGAGAATAAACTTGTGCTTATCAATCAAAAGGATAATCGTATTCGTCTCACGAACAGCCGGCTCACCGAACACACCCAAAAACCTCTTCACAATAAGGTCATATATCTTCTTTTTCTTTGGCGTAATATCTTTAGGCCTCTCACCCGTAGGAAATATCGCCGGGTGCGCATCGTCACTTTTCTTACCCTCATTGGGCACAAGATCAGCGTCCTTTTTGGAGAGCAAAAAACCTGCGAGTTTATCATACTCAATATTATTCTTCAGCTTCTCAAGAATAGTGCGATATCCAATCTCTTTCGGCAGTTTCTGCGAAGATGTCCTTGGATAACTGATGCACGCGCCGAGATACAGTTCCTGTGCAATTGCCTGCGTCTCCTTTGGAACCATCTTGAACAACTTATGCGCCTCAACCTGAAGATCAGTTAGATTAAAAGGTGTTGGCGGATTCTGTTTATACTCTTTTCTCTTGATATCCCCTACTTTCGCATCTTTCCCGTTGCACTCTCTCTTGATATTATGCGCTTTTTCTCTTTCCCATATTTTCTCCTCCTCGTAGCGCGCCCTGAAATCATGCTCCTTTGGCACAAGTTCAATCTGCCAGAACGGAGTCGGCTTAAACGCACGAATCTCATTCTCCCTTGTAGCAAGAAAATGAAGTGCTGGTCCCTGCACTCTGCCTGCGCTCAGCACCTTGTACTGCCCCGCAGTCTTCACAGCAGTAGTAAGCGCCCTTGAGATATTAATCCCCCAGTAATAATCAAGCATATGCCGCGTAACCCCTGCATCTGCAAGACCGCGTATAATTGTCGGCGACATATTCTCATACGATTTCACAAGATCATTCTTAGTAAGCGTAGAAAACTTCATCCTCTTTGCATCCTTCTGCCCGCATGCAAACCTGATAATATTATAGGCAATAGTCTCCCCCTCGATATCAAGGTCTGTTGCAACGACAAAATCACTTGCTTTCTTTGCAAGTGTCTTGATATTCTCAAGATATTTCTTAGAAAAAGATGCTCCCTTATCGATCTCACTTGTAGGCGCCCATTCGACATTGAAGACAGGGTACACCCAGTCCTTTGTAGTCTGCCGAAGCCCATAAAGATGCCCCACAGCCGGCACAACAATAATCTTTTTGCCATTGCGCTCAAATTCATGATAGATGATTCCGCGCTTCTTCTCATCTTTGACAGCGCCATCCGCAAGAGCAGCAGAAATCTTGCGCGCAGCACTCGGCTTTTCAGTAATAATCAGCTGGTAAGTCATGTTTATCTCAACATCATACTTTTTTTGCACATCAAAGTAAAATGTCCAAATTATATAAAAGTATGGTAAGATTATGAAAACTTTGAATTTCAGTCTGAAATGTATTTTTTATGAAACGAGCGCGTGAAGAAATTCTATCAACCTTATGCTTCAGCAAATTCAAAAAAGGATAGAATTCAAGAAACAAAGAAAAATCCAAAAAAAGAAAAAAACAGGGGCTGAACCAGCCCTTCCATCAATTCCAGTCAATGTTCTCAAACTCTTCGTCGAGGTTCTCGACATCAGCATCATCCAGTTCACTGCTTGCGCTGTCGACGTCACCAATATCCTCTGAAACCTCTTCACTCAGTGCGTCTTTTGGACCTTCCGGCGGCTTTGTGTCATCAACACCCGTATCATCAGTGGCACCGGTATCATCTTTTGCGCATCCTGAAACAAACAGAACTGCTACAATCAATGCCGCCATCAAAACAATCGTCATTTTATTCATAATGCATCACTCCTCCTTATTCAATCCCGTCTGAACTGACCAGTTTGTTCTTTACCCTGTTCACACATCTCTTGTTATGTATGATCTGTCCGCTGCTGCAAACAGGCGGCTTCTTAGCCGACGTTCCTTCAAGCTCAAACGGGTTAGTCTCAGGATTCATCTTCTCCTTGCCGATATACACAAATTCCGTGCCTGTTTCCCCGTCAAATGACAGCTCGAATTTGACGCTGTCACCGGCTGTCCTGAAGAAGAGCCCGTCAAAGTGCGGCCCGACGCGCGCCTTAAATTCAATTTCATTATCGTTGAAGTTCAGGCTGTCATAACCGTCGAATCTCCTTACGCCGATGTCAAATATCTTTCCGTTGCTTGTTATGGTTCCACTAACAGGGTATAGGAGTTTCCTGCGCAGTTCCCTGAATTCCTCAAGCGTCATCTCAGTGCAGAACTGTTCATCGGTAAGCTCGGGCGCATCCACAACTTCACCGGTTAT
>JAUVEK010000072.1 GCA_030594795.1 Candidatus Nanohalarchaeota archaeon
CGGCCAACCCACCAGTCTATTCCTGAAGTACAGTTTGCGCAGGGCACAGTTATAGTCACGTTTTCCACTGCCATGATTGAACCGTCTCCCATAACCATCAGGTACAGGTTGTACACTCCGCCATCAGTTCCCAGAGGGACAGTTACTGTCACATTAAACTCAACAGTTTCCCCTCCCCCAACATCATAATAAGCATCCGGAGTCCATGCAAACCATGCTTCAAACCCGGGTGTTGGTTTCAGTGTTAATTTGCTGATTACTGCTGTTATGTTTTCAACCAGTTCAACTATTTTTTCCGGAAGGTCGCTTGTATCGCTAAGATTTGAGTACATGCCACCGGTTTCATTGGTTGCATACTGCCACACCTCAGGACAACTGTAATAGCCGGGATAATAAGAATCGGTATCGGAATTAACGACAACTACTGAAATACCCGCTGCTTTTAGATCAGCAACAACATTAGCCCATGGCAGATCATCACTTGTACCTGCAGTTGCATCTGCGCCTGGATCTACTCCTGTCGTGTTAGTACCACTGTAATATCCAGAGCAGGCATATGTTCCAAGGTTACAGTCATGAGGTACATTATCCTCAAATATTATAACAACTTTTCTCGAACCTTCTCTCCATCCTGCAAACTGGGATTCATAAAGTGCCCTTGCATAGGATTCAGGTCCATCCATTCCATTGCCCAATAAAAGATTATTTATCGCTGAACTTACCTTGCTTGTGTTGGTCGTTACATTCTGGTCCATGCTCCACGGATAATCACCACCGGGCATAGTAACTCCGTATATATTTGAATAACCGCAGTAAGAGTAGGAGCCCGTATAATCCATAAATGAGCCCACACCGAATGCAGAATCATTTATGCGCGAACTAATATTATTCATTATATCAATCGAACTTGTCTTTGCATTATCAATGACATCACCCATGCTGCCAGTCAAGTCAAACAGGAACAGCACATCAAGTTTTCCGATTGGCACTTCATCTGTTGTAATGACTTTGTGTTCTTCAGCTGATTCTTCCGGGTTCAGCGTCACTGTAATCGTATCCGGGCTTACTGTTGCCCCGCTGCCTGTGGGAATATCATCATCATAACCGCCGTCGCAGTCCGGGCAGTCGCCACCTCCACCTATAAATATGCTTGGCTTACCAACTTCTTTTAGACCCACTGGCGCCGTATCATCCACAAACACACATTGTTTCTTAAGGGTCTCTGTTTTGTTGACATTGTCCACACTATAATACTCTATCAGATGGCATGATTGATGTGGTATGCTGAATTCCCCGGAATAAACTGCAAAATCACCAGAACCTTCAGCATACATTTCACAATTATATTGCTCCCAGCAGTTTATCTCATCCACCTGGGTTACCCTGTATCTTGTCTCTTTTATCCCGGAATCATGCGGTCCTGCATCATCCCTCGCATTAAGCAATATTTTAGTTTTTGTGTTTATCCATTTTGGATATCCCTCTTGAGGATATTGCGGGCCTTCATACGTCTTGTCTGTCTTGGGCGGTGTTTTATCAACATAGAATATTTCAATATCATCATAATAATTTCCCAACCGGTCTGTACATCTTATATGCAATTCATGTTCGCATTCTTCAGGGAAAATTATCGGGAAACAGCCGTATGAGTCGTCTGGCGGGTATCTGGTGCCATTAACAAAATACCACCAATAGCATCTCTCAAGCCCGACTGCGCAGACATCTCCGCCATCCTCTACCTCAATATGAATCTCAGACACGCCATCTATGTGGCATACATCTGTATCGTCATCAGGCGGGCAATCCCCGGATACACTATAATAAGGGCCTTCTATCCACTTTTTGATCAGGTAAGGAGGCGTGTCATCTACCTTGTAATACTGTATATGCACATCAGTACTTTTGTTTACAGCATCCACGCAGTAATACTCCAGATTGTGCATTGATTCTTCTTTGAAATAAAATTCATATGGGTTTTTAGGTCCTGCAGGAACACAACAATATCCCTCCGGGGTTAAATCACTGCCGCAATAGGATTTTGTTATATACCCCCAATCAGGATAATCATAGGATACTTTAAAGCATAAGGTCTCATCTCCCGATGGGTGCGGATCCTGATCTGTACAGGTAAAGACAATTGGCATTTTTGTAGTTATCCAATGGAACGTCCCATCCGGATTGTCAAGTGTTTCAAACATTGGCTCTTTACTATCTCGAATTGCACCGACGTTAGTTTTGTTAACATTTGGTGCCTTTTTATCAACAAAGAAACAATTCACCTGCATATCTTCAACATTGCCAAGATGATCAACACTAAAGTAATGCAAAATATGGCACGATTCCTCGTCTTTTACTATAGGTGTTCCATTGTAAAGGTGCCATTCATAATCAACTCTGCAGCTCGTATGAGCATAATCTTCAACACAGGCTTCCCAGCTGCTATAACCTTCAGATTTCCATTCCTCTGCACAGAATTCCTGCGCATAGTTAATGCAGCCTGCCCTCTCCGGGTCATCATATGGACATTTCAAGACAGGCTCACAGTATTTTTCAGGATAATAACATGCATCATAACCACAAGCTAATATATTTGCATACCATGTTTTGTCAAGACCGATGGCGCAAATATCCCCGCCGTCTTTTGCCGCCAGGGTAACTGTTGTCACACTGTCAATCCATTCAACATCGCCTTCTGTTTTTTGCGGCCCACTGAAACTCTTATTTGTTTCTGGTGGAGTGTCGTCAACTTTGAATAATTCTATGTCGTCTACTACATTTCCTGCGATATCATAACATGTTATTGTCAGATTGTGTACAGAATCGTTATCAAACTCGATGGCAAAATAGATGTCTTCGCTACTAGGATATTCTGTACCATTATCATGAACTACACTGTCAAGAGTGTAACTCCATTCACATCGATCAATGCCGAGGTTACAGTTATATGGGTCACAGCTAACATTGTCATAAGCATGAACATTTATTGTGTCGTATCTAATCCAGCATTCATCACCGGGATTCTGCTGATCTGGTGGGCAGACGCCTATTCCAAGACCACTTTCTAAAGTCTTGTTAATTATAGGAGGTATGCAGTCAATAGATACAATAGGGGAATTATATTCGTGTTCACCGGGTTGACCATTGTCGAGAGTTGAAATCAAAAATTCGCTGTAACATGCTTCGCTCCACATTGTGGCATTAAAAGTAAAATCAAGATTCTCGGTTGGATTAATCAAATAAGCACCATTATATGCGGTCTTGTATTCACAATATCCGTAATTAGGCAAATAAGGGTCGCCGCCAGCATAGTCAGATAAAGTCCATCCTGAAGGTGCAGGATTACAGGAGAACTCATCAATACCATATGTTCCACTATATATACGCACTTCATATATGCTGTTAATACTATCATTGTCATTTCCCACATTTACAATAAATGTGTTTCCAAGTGCGCCGCAGTTAGCGATATTCGGATTAATAGAAAGTGTTGCGTTATGCGTCGCAAAAACAGGCGCAGAACACATACAAAGAACAACAAAAAACACAACCGAAACAAAACTCAACGATTTTTTAGCACTCTTAACCGAAACACTAGACTTTCCCATAATCAACCCCTCCCGGACAAAATTTTTAAATGAACTGCACATTAATAATCAATACAAATTTAACATGCGTTCAAAGTCAATTATGGATTCTCAACTTTTTAAATCCATATTGTTCCATAAAAATTTCCTAGTGGATATGATATGTTATATTCATATCTCTTGTCAGATGGCAACATACAAATACGATAGGGTGCCTTGTCGCTGTCTCTCTCATCCGGAATTCTTTCAACCTGGCACAACTTCCAGCCGTTTTTTCCCTCTCCATTCAAGAACCTCAGTATGCCCTGCAGGCTAATTGGATAGAGATATGTTGATTTACCTTTACAGTTCATCGTATCATTATCTACCCTGAGCTTTTCTACTCATTTAAAACATCTTTGGGCTTTAACAGGAGAGCAGTTATCAGCAGGACTGCGAGAATCGCGAGTGTTATCCTGGGTATTACATGATACCAGAGAACTCTTCCTGTCGGCGTTTTCTTTTCGGGTTCCGGCTCAGTGTCCTGCGCTTCAGTGGAGCCGGTGCCTGCGTCATCATCTTCCTCAAAGGTGTATGTGTCTTTGTCTTCATGTGCTGCGTCACCCGGCACTTGCGCATCATTTTTCCCGCTCTCTTTTGGGGCTGCATTTTGGGCGCTGCTGCCCATATTGTCTGATGAATCACCGGAAGTGCTGCCTGTGCCGGTGTTCTCCCCTGAACCGGATGTTTCTTCCTCGTTATCTTTTACGTGGAGTGTTCTCTCCAGGGTGTATGAGTTCCCTTCCTGGTCCCTGATTTCAAGAACAACCTCATAGTCTCCGCCATGTTCTGCCATGACGTCAAATGAGTATAATTCAAAGGATGATGGAGTAAGTTCGTTAATCACTACTGCTTTTTCAGATAAAAGCTCCAGGCCTTCTGCCTCAATTGTAAGTATTATGTTTTTCCCGGATTCAGTGCCTGTGTTGAATGCAGCGCCTATAAGGTGCACTGTCTCGCCTGCATCTGCTACTCCCGGGAGTGTTAAATCAAGTGAAAGGACAGGTGATGAATGGTTTATTATCTCCAGTGCCCCGGATGATGCATCGTGCGTTTCTTCACCCTGGACTGTGCCTTGTGAGTAGAGCGAGAATGTTCTTTTGCCCAGCAGTTCGTTTGGCGTGCCTGCCAGCGCCTGTATTTCATATATTGCGCTTATGTCATGTGAGTTTCCTGCGATTACCGGGACTGTTCTTGTTAGCGGGGCAGATGCTTGAAATCCTCCAGCCTGGGGGAGCGCAAGCGTGACGTTGATATCAGTTATCGGATCATCATATTCATTTGCCAGTACTGAGATTACCTGGAAAATGCTGCCTCTTGGAACAATTGGGGGGATCAGCATCCGGGCTGTGTACAGCTCGATTATCTCTGAGTCGTTCATGACCGGCGGGAAAACAGTGATTATCCCTTCTTTCCTGTTGTCATCTGCACCCAGGCCGCCTGCGGATTCTGCAGTGATATTGAGCAGCAGGTCGCCTGCCTCTGTTGTAAATTCAATTGTGCGCTCCCTGTAAGCCAGCGGGTCCAGAAGTATTGGTTTTGAAGCTACCTGGGTGCTGCCTGAAGTGCATGCAATGTTCACAAGGTCGTACATGGTTGCGCTGTTCTTTACTCTTGCGCTGACCTCGATAGTTCTCTGTGCCATCACGTATCGTGGGATGTCTGCGAAGAGGAGGGAGATGTTTGCATTTGCGTATCCTGTGTAGACTGTGTTGTGCGCGCCCGGCGTTGATGCGCCGATGCCTGAGTCCCAGTTTGCGTAGTAGTTTGTCAGCACGTATGGGTTGATTCTTTCAAGCGAGGATCCCTCGCCGTCTGAGTCAATCACTGATGAGGCATCGCGGTCGCTCCCGTAAGTGCTCCTGTAGGTGAAAGAGTCTATCATGTTGTCATTATCATCAAAAAGTGTTATGGTTGCGCCTGTGTTTGGGAGGCCGCCGAGTATGGTGGCTGCGCCGGTCACTAAATGGAGTGCGCTTTGTGGGACCGGAACTGCGGTTTCGCTGCCTGTGATTACTGCAAATGAACCGCCTGCGAGTACAGGGTCTTCACCTGCAAGCGCATTTACTGCACCTGTGCTGCTTTTGATGTACCATCCGCTCATGTCAGCATCTTCATCATAAGGATTGTAGAGCTCAATGAATTCAGCGGCTGCATTGTCGCCTGAGGGATGGAACATCAGCTCGTTGATTATGATATTCGGGTAAACGTAAAACACGCTTTCACTGATGAGATACTCGTGCGCTGCATATACTGTGCATTCGCCTGCCTGCATCGAGGGTGTTGTCCTGAATGTTTCAGTGAATGCGCCAAAAGAGTCAGTATCTGCCTCTGATAGATATATTATGTTTCCTGCTTTGTCTCTCACAATTATTGCGACCAGCTCATCTGGTGCGGCTGCGCCTTCTTTTATCAGCATGCCGCTGATATGGACGGTTTCGCTTTTTATGTATCTTGTTTTGCCTGTGCCAAGAATAATTGTGTCCGGCGAACTTCCGAACTCAAACATTCGCGTGCCGGATGTATCCCTGTTGCTTGTAGCTATCGTGTATGTGCCAAAAGCCATCGACCCGGGCATCACAAACGACGTGCTGAACTGCCCGCCCATGCCGGTCCTCACCTGGTCGACAAATACCTTGTTCCTGTTGGGAGCTATGACCTCAACCGCAACATCAGCATTTACTGCGTTTTCGCATGAATCACTAACCATGCCGTATATATACACCCGCTCAGAATGGCTGTAAAATGGCCTGTCAGTATACACAGACATCAGGCAGTCCTGCCCCTCTGAAAACGATGCACCCGCAAGCAGGCTCATGCCAAGCATGATTAAGATTAACAGATTCAGTTTTTTCATCAGAACACCAAATTAGGCATCATGCGACATTAAACGTAGTAGTTACAGTCTCTGAATATGATTCCCAGCCGCCCTGTGATGCCCAGTGGTTCCAGCTGAATACTTTGACTGTGTATGTGCCGGGTAATGAAGTGTCCGGGAGTGTGAACATCCCGCTGAAGTCAGATGTCTCGCCTGCGTGTATGGTGCCGGTTATTGCTATCATCTGGATTGGCACGTCATCATGGCTTACAAGGATTATCTGCATGGGCACTACCGGGCTGCCTATCATATTCTTGTTTGTTGCGTTTACTACATATTGAGCGCCGGGAGACACCTGTGATATGGGGTCTCCATCGCCGTTAAGTATCTGTATGTTTTGTACCACGATCGGATATTCTACAGGGCATGCCAGGTCTGCTCCGCTGCAGTCCTGGTCTATGCCGTCGCCGCATGTTTCAGGTGCGCCGGGGTAGATTGTGTTATCATTGTCATTGCAGTCAAG
>JAUVEK010000134.1 GCA_030594795.1 Candidatus Nanohalarchaeota archaeon
CTGTACGCCTGTAGTATATCCCGGCACAGGCGAAGTTTTCGCACCGGATGAATGGGACAGCATGTTCAAGACCGATGATTTGCCGGTGTTTGTGTAGCCTACAACACAGACTGTTTTGGGTTTATGCTTCTTGATAGCGCCCTTGAGAAACCCTGTCCCCTTGCGCTCCCGTGTAGACACAGAAACAACATCATGATATTTCTTCAGGTCAGCCCTGACCTTTGCCTCGAACTCCTTCGGCACAAGGTCAGTCTTATTGATAACAATGATGAGTTTCTTTTTTAGTTTCAAAACAAGTTCCTCAAGTTTGGTAGATCTTGTTTCCCTTGCGACGCGCGCATCAACAACTTCGAGCACCACGTCGCTCTCTTTGACTGCGCTGATGACAATATCCCACTGGCCCATACACATTCTTTCAACACTGCACTTTAAAAATTCATCTTTTCTAGAACATCTTTTATGTACCCGGAAGCCCCAGAAAGCACGCACTCCCCATGCCCGGGAAGAATCATCTCAACATCAAGCGAAGAAATCTTCCTGATAGACGCAGCAAGCGCCTCCGGATCCCCTCCCGGAAGATCCGTGCGCCCGACAGCCCCGTGCGCAAACAAAGTATCCCCCAAAAACAATATCCTTCTCTTCCTGTCATAAAGGCAGATCCCGCCGTGGGTATGTCCCGGCGTATGAACAACCTCAAGCCCTGTACCCTCGATAACCATCCCGTCCTTCAAAACCAGATCAACCTTAACTTTCTCAAACACCTTCCCGAACAGCGAAGCACAAGTCTGCTCAGCATCACCAGACGAAATGTAGGGCGCATCCAGCTCATGCGCCGCCACCTTCGCCCCGAACTCCTTCTTCAAGAGGCCGTCAGCTCCCGCATGATCATAGTGGCAATGCGTATTAACTATAACATCAATCCTTTTGACACGCGCCCTGATGCGCTCAAAATTCTCAGGCATACCCGCATCAACAAGCACATTCATCCCGGAAGCGCACTCAACGAGGTAGCAGTTGGAATTAGCGCCAGCGCCCTCGATCAATGTAATGCCGTCAGTAATCTTCATAGAACTTAGTTAGTACCAAAAATACTTATATTTTCAAAATCAGCATTCAGGAAATCATGAATATTTTTATCATTATTCCCAGAATAACCAGAATAGCCACAGTCAGAATAACTGAAAGCCACGGCGGCAGCGACTTAATCTCATGCGCTTCATCAAAGGCAATACACAGGACATAGATCGTATACAAAAATACAATCCAATAGACAATCACCCCGATACTGCTCGATATATAGGAAAAAAGATTAGAATACATTACTAATGTATAATATATAGAAAGATACGCAACCACCCTAAATGTTGCTTCATAGTTCTTTTTTCCACCCTCCAGTTTAAGAAATGGATGTAACACTGCCGCAATTATAAAAATAGCAATACTTCCCAAAATCAACTGCAAAACAAGAAATGAATACACTAATATATTTGATCTATATGGGAACGAAATAAATACACCCGCGATAAAAATGTTAATTAGAGCAAACATCAGCGGCTCCTTATATCCGCCCGTAGTCGGCATCTTCTTAAAAAACTCTTTCGGATGAAATATAACTCCTTTAGCCTTCTTATACCAGTTATTTATGAACTCCATTCAATCACTATTTCAATAACCCGGCAATCACTTTTGCCTGCATAGGTAGGTTATTTGGGTCAATATGCGACTTTATGTTTGCTGTCATGCTTTGCTCGATACCGTGCACCCATATAAGAGCTAGCGCATAAAAGGCAAGAATCAACACTACTATGATTGCAATGACAATAAAAGGCAGCATGGCAAGTGCCGAGCGCAATAAGGTTATCTTATGTACCTCTTTGAAACCATGAATCATGATATAGAGCACATATAAGTATATTAGAAATACTAGCAACCCACCAGCAGGTGTCCCTGTAAAAATAATGGGTGTAGCTATACTGAAAACAGAAAGATATGCAACAACTCTAAAAGTTGCTTCATAATTCTTTCTGGAACCTACAAGTTTTAATAACAAATGATACACTGCAGGTAATATGAATAGTTTCATAATTCCGAAGAAAAAATAACTGCATAAATGTATATAAAGGACAAAGGATTTTTCTGGCGCTTCTCCAAGCATAGTAGTCAAAGAATAAAAATCACTTGGAAAAAAGAGAAGACGAAATGCGCAGTAAAATACAGAGGCAATGAATACATTAATAACAGCAAACTTTAATGGTTCCTCAATTCCGCCCTTAGTCGGCATACTTTTAAAGAACTCTTTCGGATGAAATATAACTGCTTTAGCAGTCCTATACCAGTTATTTATGAACTCCATAAAATCACTATTTCAACAACCCGACAATCGCTTTTGCCTGCATCGGCAAAAGAGAGGGGTCTGTTTGCGCAATCCCACCCATACTGCCCATAAAAACAAGAGTAACCAGAATAGCGACAATTATAACTACAATTATAATAGTAATAACAACCGGCAGGAGCACAGCAATGGCGCTTCGCAAAAAACTAATCTTGTGAACCTCTTTTAGAGCAGCAATCATGACATAAAGCACATAGAGAGAGATAATGAATCCAATAGCTTTTGCAGCCGGATTATTAACATTGGAAACTGCCGCAAGTATATTAAATACAGAAAGATACGCAAACACCCGAAACGTAGCCTCGTAAGTCTTTTTCGCGCCAACAAGCTTCAGAAACAGATGATTTATTCCTGAAAACAAAAAAAGACTGATGCTTCCGACAATCAGCGCCACAGGCATCATTATCAGTGAGAACATCCATATATCAATCCCGAAATACTGGAGCGCATATTGAAACTCCATATCAGGGATAGCAATCATAAACCCGCATGATAATGCAAATGCGAGGAACATATTAAAAATGGCGAACCGAAACGGCTCCCCAAAACCGCCAGTAGTCTGCATCTTTCTAAAAAACTCATTCGGCTGCGTCAGTATCGCTTTAGCCGCCTTGTACCAGTTG
>JAUVEK010000081.1 GCA_030594795.1 Candidatus Nanohalarchaeota archaeon
AGCGAATTTGAAAAAAAAATCAGCCGGATAATCTACGTATCAGCGACACCGGACAAATACGAGCTTGAAAAGAGCGCTCAAATAGTCGAGCAGATAGTACGGCCTACCGGCCTTATTGACCCCCCCGTAACCGTAAAAAAAACACAGGGCCAGATGGACAGCCTCCTTGAAAACATAAAAAAGGAAACAGAGCGCGGCTACAGGACACTTGTGACAACCCTGACAAAAAGAATGGCAGAAGACCTCTGCGACTTTCTCTCGACAAAAGGCATAAAAGTCCAGTATCTTCATTCGGAAATTGACACCATCGAGAGGACAGAAATAATAAGGAACCTCAGAAGCAAAAAATATGACGTGCTTATAGGCGTAAATCTCCTGAGAGAAGGCCTTGACCTGCCTGAAGTCTCCCTTGTCGCAATCCTTGACGCTGACAAGGAAGGGTTCCTGAGAAACAGGAGGTCCCTTATCCAGACAATGGGCCGGGCATCTAGAAACAGCCATGGAAGAGTCATTATGTATGCAGATACCCTCACAGAATCAATGCAGGGAGCAATAGACGAGACAGAAAGAAGAAGAAAACTGCAGGTTGAATACAACAAAAAACACAAGATAATCCCAAAGACTATCCAGAAAAAGATACACGAAAGGATTATCAGAGAAGAAGAATTTGACATAAGCAAGATGAACGATATCCCTAAGACCGACATTTCACAGCTCATTGAAATTCTCGGGTTTGATATGAATACAGCAGCAGAAAAGCTAGAATTTGAGAAAGCAATTGAGTTGAGGGAAAAGATAAATGTTCTGAAAAAAAGATTAACACCTGTCTGACCCCATTTGTCCCGGTCTATAGTTGAAAATAAAAGCAAAAAAAGAGAATACAATCAATGTCCGCAGCCTCTCAGTTAATCCTGCCCTCTCAAAAGAGCCATGGTTAAGGATAAATAAATAAAATAATAAAAGAATGATATATAAACCGTAAAGTTAAATGATGTTCAGATATTTATATGAAAGATGAAATATATTGCATAAAGATTATAGATTGATATTATAGTTAAGGTCGTTACTAAATGGACAAACTTAATCAAAAACCAAGAGACATTAACTATATGGAAAAGTCATATAGTCCAAAAAGTCATGACTTTTACTATAGATTCTTGAGTGATACAATGAAAAATAAAATGTTTGCCGTCTTAAACTGCTTTTTAACATCAGTTGCACTCCTTTTATTAGTTTCACAGGCACATGCCATCTCCATAGGAGCTGCGCCAGGTGCTATAGATATGGGAAGCGTACCCCGCGGCACTGAACGGCTGGTTGAATTTTATGTCATGACCAACGCGAATCAGGATATTCTGGTTGGTGTAAGTTATATCCCAGTCCACGCCTCTATTTATGAGAGGGAGAAGCGGACATATTACACTTTTATCCCTTCAGAAGCATCTGAAGAAGACATCTCTTCATGGATTACATTTCCGCAAAAATCAATACTGGTCTCACCCACGCAAACGCAATTAGTAACTTTGCCAGACGGCACTTCTGTAAGATACAACAGGAAAGTTTCATTAATTGTTAAAGTCCCGAAAGACGCAGACCCGGGTTATCATGCAGGTGCAATCAACCTGCAGCCGCAGCTAAAATCCGGCGGAGCCGGAGCCGGAATATCTTCAATTGGAGTCACAAGAGTTATATTTGTTTTAAAAGTTCCGGGATATGCTGTCCGGGATGGGAATATAATTGACATGGAAGCAGAAAGAGTAGCCGATAACAGGGTGAGAATTGACGTTCTATTTAAAAATACAGGTACAACCACAATTACTGCAAGGTTGGATATGGTCAAGCTTTTTGACAATTTCGGGCTGGTTGCCGAAAACATAGCAAATGGCCAGCTGAAAAAAGTAAAGCCGGGACAGGTTGCAATTTTATCCGGCTATTGGCTTGAAAATGACGGCATCAAATCCGGGCAATATAAAGCCAACTCCAATGTCAACTATATTACCGGCAACGCTCTTAAGGAGCAGACAATAAACGTGCCTTCAGTCATAACAGTTCCAAAGGACATACTCGGGCCAGGACCAAAACATGAGTTCCCATGGTGGCTTGTTATAATCATTATGCTGCTATTAGGCCTTTACGTATACTGGAGGATGGATTAATGTCAGGGAAAAAATTTATTGTCATATTAACACTTGTTCTGGTACTGGCATTGGCAGCTCCAGAATACTTATTCACAAAAAACATGACGCAATTCAATATGTCTGCCCAGGTCATAAAAATATCCGGCCCGGATACTAAAATAGGCTTTGCTGCACAAACCGATGAACTGAATTTTGGCAGAGTGCCATTGGGTGGCAGGTCAACGAAATTTATTGATGTTTCAAATACATTCAACTCGCCTGTAAAATTAAAAGCTCACCTGAGCGGAAATATAACGCCCCTTGTAGACTTGAGTGAACAGGAAGTTCTTCTGGACCCAAAAGAGACCACTCAAATAAGAGTTACATTCAATTCCAATGCTATTGGCAATTATTCAGGGAACATTAATATAATATCCCACATTCCAAAATACAGTCTGTGTAATTGGCTGTTGGAATATATTTAATTTCAGGGCGAAAAAAAGCAAGGTCAGATATATGCAAAAGAATGATATTGGATGGAGGAAAATAACTCTTGGACTTATCATCAGTCTGCTCTTTATCGGAACTTATGTGTATGCGCCGCCAATTTTCATTTCTGTAAGCGGCAAAATCCAGGGTAGTGTTGATTATCTTAATTATTCTTCCGAAATTTATAAAGCGCCGCAAATAATCTACATGAACATTGAAAACACAGGCTCTGCCGGCTGCGCAGTCAAAGTGAGAGCAGATTTCTACAAGGATTCGAGGCTTCTCAAAACAACCTGGAGTGAAATAGAGGCGCTGGAACCCGGAGGACATTTCCTGTTCCATAACTACTGGATGCCTGACCGGGAAGGAAACATAACTGCAAATATTACTATTCACCAATGCTATGAAACATTTGAAAGGGACCAGATATCATTCTATGTTTCAAACAGCACCATAGGCAGGACAGATAATTTACAGGTGATTGAGGCAAAGAACACCAAAAGCGAGATTAACCTGACAATTGTCTCAAACAAGACCCTGGAAGATGTCCTGGTAATACCCGCAAATTATCCATTGGGATGGCTCGTAGAGCCCGTAAAAATCAACAAAATTGAAAAGGACGAGGAAAAAACAATTACAGTGCCCTATGTTCCAAGCACATGGCACGGCGAAACAATACTTTTTGACATAATTACACAAGACGGGACAGAATATACCACCCATTCTGTGCAGTTAAAGGAACAAGAGCATAAGAAAGAGCTGATCAGCAAAAACACAATAATTCTCATCCTGTTGGCAGTGATTATCCTGTTGTCAATCGAAATTCTAAGATTAAGGAAAAAAAGAAACAAAACAAAAGACTATGAAACTCCTGCCAAATCATACACTTACAAGGCACCTGAAAATAAAAAAGGACACTAGAGCATCTTCTTTTTATTCCCGGGTGGGTCTGATACCCCTTAAGCTTGCTGCGATTGGGATACAGTCAAAGCCATATATTATCGTATGAATAGCTTTGCCACATACATCACTGTTGGTGTCGTATTTGCCGTGAGTATAGCGGATTTCAGGCGATTTAGGGTGTATCTGTCCGAAGAGCAAACACAAGACCAAGCCAGACAGCAATGATTGCCAAAAAAATAGACACAGAAGCAATTAATTCTTTCGCTATCTTTTTCATAAACTTTGTTTAATATTCCATACTTAAAATATTAATCACATAAATGATATCTCAACATATCAATATAAGACAATAAAACTATCTGAACATATCACCACCAACCTTTATATTCAGGTAAAATCATAATAATATGATTCCTTCTTAGCTGATAGCACAACATACCGATACAGTAATATATTAATATATAAAGCTTTCTTCCCCACATATAAGCGGATTGGAGTTCCGGATTAACCCATATAGGTTGATTCGCATAAATATTGTAAGGGAGATAGGTCTTAGCCCTATATAAATCGCAAGACATCCCAGCCACCATGCGATTTATGCATCGTGGCAATGATACATCAAAACGCATTATGCCCCGGCAAAATATATGGGAAAAAACAGCACTATAATATCTCAAAAATATAAGCGCAGTAAACATCAGGGCCAACGAACTTCAATTCAGGGTTTATTGGGAGATGAGACATAAACCTTGAATTGGTCATTTAATGGGAAAGAGAGATATAAGATGCCTCTGCGGCTGCTCTTCTAAGAAGAAGCCTGTGGATTACGCGGTCAGTGGAACATTCTTCATTGTAACAGCAATATTACTTTACCTCTCCCACGGTGCATTTGCAGTCGAAGACAACGAACCGCCGGAACTAAACATAATCGGCCCGGCCAACTGTTCAGGAGACAACGACGGAAAAATATATTTTAACTATATTGTAACAGACACAACATCTGGTATTAACCTCTGCGAGCTCTACATCGACTGTAAACTCAAAAACTCAAGTTCATATATAGAAGAAGGCTTAGAGCAAACATTCTCATGGAGCACAGTAAACTACACAAAATACGAATGGTACATAAGATGTATTGACGACTCTCCAGCAACCAACGAAAACATATCATCAACAAGAGAGTTTTCCATACTCTACACAGGAAACTTTGACGGGAACACCACAAACTTCACAAACACAGATGTCTACTCAATAATAAATCTCACTCTGGAAAAAACAGAGTATGGTCAAATCGTATACAATGAAACAAAAGACCTAAGCGAAGGCCATGACCTGTACAAGCATTTTGACTTCCATCCAAACGAAGTTGGAGTTTCACATTATCATGAGAACGAAGATTTGGACAGCTCAGGAAAGATAACATTCTACAACCTCAACAGGACATACGCACCGGTTATATTAGAAAACGGAACAATATGCTCGTTTTGCACATTCGTAAGCTATGACAGCGTCACAGGAACCCTCATATTCAACACAACAAACATGAGCCTTTTTTCAACAACATCAAACTCCGACCTCGTCGTATGGGACGGGACAAACCTCGACGGCCTGTATGCAGGAAAGACACGCGGACCTGACGAGCAGGTGACATTCTTTGCAAACTACACAAGCACCGCATCAGGCGAAAGCATAACAGGCGCCATATGCACCATAAATTTCACAGCCAGCGGTTCAGCCATAATGACATGGAACGCAACAAAACAACTCTACGAGTACAACAGAAGCTTCACCACAAGCGGCTACAAAACATTCAACGTCACCTGCTCAAAGAACGAATATGAAAAGCTAACAAGATTAGAGGGCACAAACATCGTCTACGAAGTCGACCACAACACAAACGGCACAACATGCGCAAACTCAACCGCAGGAGGCGCCTCACTGCCGACGAACGCCCACGGCGCACCCGACGGCTCATACGCATCCTTAAATAAACTGGCTGAACTATACTCGACAGGATACGACACATCAGGTCTCATCGGCCATATTACAACCATTGAAACTGCACTGACATACTACGCCACCACAAAAAGCCACTACACTGAAATATACTACGACATCAACGGCAACGACCCTACCACATACGAATCCCAGGCCCCCGACGGCGGAACATCAGTCGCCCCCCTCTTCCATACCTGCGACCACACAGCAAGCAGAGAAAAATGGACCTTCGCAAACACCCAGGACTTCCACTACAGGATATACAACGACGACTGGGCAGCAACAGACTACATCTACGTAGATGCAATATGCCTGAACATCACATACAAAAACTATCTCCCAAACATATTCGCAGAATACCCATGCGCTAACAGGACATTAATAAAAGAGAACGAATGGGTAAGATTCAACAAGGTAAATGTGACAGACGACGATGACGTTGACACAGTCTACTTCACAATCAATAGTGCAAACGAAACCGCAAAAAAAGACGGCAACTCCTATTCCCTAGACATGCAGTGCATATCATCAACAACATTCAACTGGACCAGTGTCTGGGCAAACGATACCTATAACACTGGCCACTGGGTAAACATGTCCCTTGATGTCGTAGTCGACTGTGACACAGACAACCCCAACGCACCCTCAGCCATAAACATACAAGGATTCAATCAGGGCGCATGGCTCACAGGAACAGAAGCAACCCTGAACTGCACAGAA
>JAUVEK010000032.1 GCA_030594795.1 Candidatus Nanohalarchaeota archaeon
TTCCGAAACGAATTCCGAAACAAGAAATGCTTGACTTCCACCCATCCGAGCCCAAGTTTTCCAGAATGTCCAGTATATGAACATACATGTTTATATAGTTATCTTTCATTTCTTTAAAATGACAACAGTCCACCAATAATGAACCAAAAAATACAACCCCTATCTTTAAAAAATTTACATTTTAATAAACATAAATGGACATAACACGTGTTGGCATTCTGGTCGACGAGAAGCGCTCAGTCCTTGAAACCAAGCTAAAAAACGACGACATTGACGAGTTCGACATAGAAGACCTAGACAAAGTAGACCAAAGAAAAGACGTCATGATAATATTCAAAAACCAGATAGATGTGCGCTACCTCCCAGACAGGCTCCACGGGATTCTAGGCGACTGCGCAACAAAGAAATCAACAGAATAATCAATTCTATGCCCGCAGGCATTCCTTCTTCTTTGCAGGCTCCTATGGCAGGCGGTGCCCTAAAATGAAAACATCAACACAACTTGAAAAAAACATCCCAAAATACTACCTCTTCATGGCCCTGAGATACGGCATGTTCTTCTTCATACCGATATTTGTGCTCTACCTGAAAACCAAAGGCATAACCATGACGCAGGTGATGCTCCTCCAGGCAGTCTATTGCATAATGGTATTCACACTCGAGATCCCGACAGGAGCCATAGCAGACCAGATAGGCAGGAAAAAAACAATCGCCATTGGCTCAGCATTCGGCGCAGCAGGCATCCTGTACTATGCATTTGCAGAAACTTTCACAGGTTTCATCCTCGCAGAAATAATATTAGCATTAGGCACAGTCATGATATCAGGCGCAGACATATCAATCCTCTACGACACACTAAAGATACTCAAAAGAGAAAGCCACTTCAAAAAAATACAGGGCCGCGCAAACGCCATAGGCTTCGCAGCAGCAGCACTGGCATCACTTGTGGGAGGCTGGCTATACACAATAGATGCGCGTCTCCCCATGATAGTTGCATCTCTCCCTTTTGCAATAACCGTCTTCGTAGCCCTCTCCATGCGCGAGCCTGCCCCATCAGGAACAGCCACTCTGGCAGAAACAATATCCCTCATAAAAACAGGCATAAGATTCACAGCAACCCACAAACAGGTAAGATGGCTCGTACTCTACACAGCCATATACTCCGCCTTCTCATTTGCAATGTTCTGGCTCTACCAGCCCTTCCTCATAAGAGCAGGCATCAGCGTAATCTACTTCGGCCCGATATTTGCAGCCATAAACCTCCTTGTAGCCCTCGGCGCATTCTCAAGCCACAGGATAGAAAACACAATCGGCGAAAAAGCATCCCTGATAATGATACCCACACTCACAATCATCGCCCTCGTACTCCTCTCAACAGGCCACCTGCCACTCGGTTTTATGGCAATAATCCTTGGCCAGTTCGCATGGGGCTACAGCGACCCTGTAATAAACGACTACATAAACCGCCACATTGCATCCCGCAACCGTGCGACCATCCTCTCAATAAACTCGCTATCAATAAGCATGGCAGGCGCAATAGTACTCCCGTTCATAGGTTATCTTATAGATGCATACACACTTACGCATGCGTTTTTACTAAGCGCATTCCTCCTCTTTGCAATAAACATACTATTATACCTTGCAAGAAAGCTATAGCCTGTTATCAGGAGCTAAGATCCACACATATAGTCTCCCTGGTCTTTAGGTCTACAACAGTGACCTTCCCGGGGTTGGCAACATGCCCCACCTTATCCATAAACGGGGTCTGGTTCTGGAACGTGCTTGAAGAAATCATTGTAATGCCCTTGTAGTTATCTATCGCGTGGGAATGCAGGTCCCCGGTATGAAATATGTCCGGTATTTTCGTGATCACAAGCGCATCCTGTTTCTCAGGCACAGCCACGCAGGCTCCGTAAGGCGGCGCAAGATGCCGCCTCTTCAGCACGTACTTCATCACATGCTGCGGGTTTTGCAATCCTTTTTGCCTGAGATCCGGTATAACATCAACAATGCTCGTGAAACTGTAGCCGTGATACATAAGAACATTTATGCCATCGCAGTCAATCCCGTGTACATTGACATATGCGGGGTTGGTCACAAGATGCACATTCTCCTTATCCCAGAGTCCGGGGATAAACTCTCTTGCAATCACCGGCTGCGGCTCACTTATTCTCACAGCATCATGGTTCCCCGGGCATATTATGATCTGTATATGTTCAGGTATCTTCTCAACAAACTCCTCAAAAACCCTGTACTGCGCATAAATATCCTTCACAATAAGCTCAGATTCCTGCCCCGGATATATCCCGACACCCTCAACAATGTCGCCGCATATGAACAGGTATTTTACCTGCGATGCTTCAGGAGATAGTATCCACTTCAAAAATCTGCTCTCGATATCTGTATTGAAATCCCTGCTCCCGTAATGCAGGTCAGATATAAACACAGCAGAGACTGCGTCATTGACCCTCCTGACCCCTTTCGGGATAGGTATATCAGGCAGCACAATAGAATCTGCAAACATGAATCCTTTCGAAGTGCTCCCCGTGATGCCAATTACCTCATCGTTCAGTATCTCAGACTCGCCAATATCCTTGTGGTTCATTATAATGACCCTTATGCTGCCGCTCGGGTCCTCGATATCAACGACAGTATTCCCTGCCTTGCTTTTTGTGACATTGGACACAATCCCGATAACAGAGATATTTTTATCACTGCTGTATTTGGTTAACCGCCCAAGAGACACGAGATTCTTAAGCTCCTGCCTGTGCGACAGGATATTCTTCAGTGTATTGTAGCGCGCATTAAAATACTCCACAAATGAATTCGCACTCCTCTCCCTGGGCTCAGGGCACTCCGGGCTCTCAATTATCACGCGATGAGGGAGATTCTTTGCCGTCAGCAGATTCGGCTTCCTGATATCCCCAAGCACAGCTGCTCTCTCCTTTTTTGCTCCCAAGTCATGTTCCATCTTTTTAGCCGGAACTTCATCGTCCTTTTTCAGCTGCGCCTCAAGAATCTTCCGGGTAAGAATAAGCGATTCAATCTTCATAGATTCTATGTCCTCTGGCGCAACATTCTTTTCTTTGATGAACTCAAGTGCGCTCTTGTCAATAATAATGCCTTTTTTCATCAAACCGGAGATTACCTTGCTGAGATCATCCATAGAAACAATTTAGGAACATAAATATTAATGTATGATTCCCATGATATTCATCTCATTTTATTGAAGAAATTGGTATCAGACAGTTTATATCAAGACTTCAATTGAATATCACCTAGTTATGTTGAGTTTTTTGTGCTTTATGTGCTATTTTTGGGGATAAAGTATAATCTTGTGTGCATAATGCCCTATTTTTGGGGGATAAAGCGCATTTTTGTCCGCTTGATGCCTGGTTTGTCTGTTATCTGCTGTTTTTTGGGTTGCGCTTTTTTTCAATTGTTAAAATAATAAATATATGGTAAGACAATAGAGTGACTTATGGGCGATGAAAAAATCAAAAAGATTATGCGCGATATTAAGGCTATCAGGATACAGGGCGCGAGGAATGTGGCTGTGGCTGGCGCAAAGATTCTGATGATGAAGGCTGGGCAATCGGGGGCGCGAAGTTCGCGCGCGCTTCTTCTCGAGCTTAGGGAGGTGTCGAAGGAAGTTATGGGGCTTCGGCCTACTGAGCCTGCGCTCCGGTTCGGCCAGGAGTTGATTATTTTAAAGGCGGCTTCCCGGAAAGACCTTGGTGCTGATGAGTTGAGGAAGTATATTGTGCAGGTTTGCAGGGATTATATTTTCGAGACAAGGAAGGTTCTTGAGAAGATTGCGCTTTATGGTTCGCGGGCTATTGCCTCTGGTGATGTTGTTATGACGCATTGCCACAGCCACTGCGTGATTGAGATTTTCAGGGCCGCGAAGAGGCAGGGCAAGGATTTTACTGTCATTGTTACTGAGACGCGGCCGCTTTACCAGGGGACAATCACTGCCAGGGAGCTTGTGCGCGAGAAGGTGGATGTCGTGTATTGCATTGATTCTGCTTCAGCTGCTGTGATGGCGAAGGCTACGAAGGTTCTTGTGGGTGCCGATGCTATTACTGCGGATGGGGCTATTGTAAATAAGATCGGCACTTACCAGATTGCGATTGAGGCGAAAGAGTATAAGGTGCCGTTTATTGTGGCGTGCGGGACGCATAAGTATGATTCAAGGACTGCGCTTGGATTTCCTGAGCCGATTGAGCAGAGGGCAGTAAAGGAGGTTGCAGACCCAAGAAAAATAAGGGGCGTAAAGATACTCAATCCTGCTTTTGATGTGACGCCGAAAGAGTATATTCATGAAATTGTTACTGAGATTGGAGTGTATTCGCCTGAAACTCTTGTTGGCATTCTTGAGGCTAAAGCCAGGGGAGCAGGGGATTAGGATGCCGGTTGAGACTGAAGTGAAAATAAGCGTGAGTTCGTTTTTGAAGATAAAAGAGAAACTAGTGAAAATGAAGGCGAAGGAGGTTTTGGATGTGCATGAGAAGAATGTTATTTATGATACTTCAGCAGGTGACCTGAGGGAAGAGGGTGCCGGGCTCAGGCTCAGGTGCGAGACGGATCGAGATAAGGGTTCTGTTAGAGCGATAACTGTCACGCTCAAGGGTCCAAAAAGGGAGGGCATTGTGAAGGAGAGGCTTGAGTTTGAGGTGCAGGTGTCGAGTTTCAGGAAGGTGCATGAGATCCTTTGTGCGCTTGGCTTCAGGAAAGCGCTGATTTATGAGAAAATGAGAGAGAAATGGATGAGTGGGAAAACAGAAATATGTCTTGATACTCTTCCTTTCGGGAAGTATGTGGAAATTGAAGGTGATATGGAGGGTATATCCGGCACTGCGGGAAAACTTGGATTCAGTGAGAGGCAGTTTGTTAATTTAAACTATTTTGAACTTGCGGCGGAGAAAGGCATTAAAGGTGATATTCTTTTTGATAGTGATTGACGTGGTGTGTGGCTCGAGATGCAGGATACTGAGAGGGACAAATTGAGGGAATGGATTGCAAAAAGGTATGTAGAGGGATATACAAAGGAGAAGATGATAAAGATTCTAACAGGTTATGGCTACAGTGTGCAGGATGCGGGCGCTGAAATTGAGGCGGTTATGGCTATGACGCGGGAGGGTGCCCCGGAGCGGGGCATCCAAACCGGGAAGCTGGTTAATGAAGTTCTAGAGGTTGTGAAAAATTATGATATTGTTGCGCATTTCCAAAAACTGGAGTATGTGTTGAGGAATCCTGCGGGGTTCATTGCCGGGATAAGGGAGCAGGAGGAAGCAGCCCCGGCAAAGGCAGGCATATATTTACTTTTGAATGTCTGCATGTTTTCTGTACTGAGGGCTGCGGTAAACTATATTTTTGAGGGATCGCTGCTGTACTTTGTTGTCGACGTGATGTATATTGTTTTATTGTCAGGGGTATTATTTGCTGTATCTGGTTGCGTTATCCATAGAATACTTCTTTCGTTGAGTGGGAGAGGGAATCTTTTTGATACTTTGCAGGTGCTTGCGTATTCTTCCTCTGTTCTTATATTTGCACCGCTGCCGTATCTCTGGGTGCTGCCTGCTATTTACGGGTTTGTTCTTGCGGTTTTTAATCTTTCAGTTGTGCATAAGGTTAAGAGGGTGAATGCGCTGATTGCTCTTTGTGTGCCTACGATAACCGTGATTGTTCTCTTTGCGGCCATGTATGTGATTGGAACTCATTGATCCGGATACCGCATATATGTTTTTTGGATTTCAGGTGGATGGCGACTTTTGCGGGCTATGGGCAGTTGCAGGGGGTACTATTTAAAAAGATTCATAGAACATTACAACAAGATAGTCTATGGTGGGCGTGTATGAGTGAAGATTCTGATGTTTTTGAGGAGATTGATCTTAGAGATATATTGAGAAGCAGGGCTATTCGGAAATACTGGTACATGATAGTTCTTGCGGTTGTCTTCGTTATTGCTTTGTGGATCCGGATGGTGCCGGCGAAACACGGCATATTCATTGGCATTGATCCATATTACCTGTCGCGCATGACGCAATATCTCGTAGAGCATAGCTTTCATCTGCCGGCTGTTGATGTTATGCGCTATGCTCCGACCGGCTGGGACCCGCACAGTGAACTTAACGGCATATTTTATATTCCTGCTGTGATATATGTTTTGATAAGCAGGATAATTCCACTGGATTTCCATACGTTTGCAATTGTGTTTCCCGCGGTTGTTGGATCCCTGATTGTTGTTCCCCTGTTTTTTATTGGCAAGGAGCTCCATAACAGGAGCACCGGCCTTTTTGCTGCTTTGTTTTTTGCTGTATCGGGTTCAGTGATTTTCCGGACATCTGCCGGGTTTTTTGAAAAGGAATCAATTGCAGGGTTTCTTATGCTTACCGGGCTGTATTTTTTTATAAGAGCAATAAGGAAGGACTCTCTTGTGTCAGGCATCGTTGCCGGCCTTTCTATAGCGACTATGGCGACAGTGTGGGGAGGAGTCCAGCAGATACTGCTTGGCATTGTCGGTTATGTGTTTCTGGTGACTTTTGTAAATAAGCAGCCGAAATCGCTTCTGAAAGCTTATGTTCCGATAGTGCTGATTGCTGTGACGTATTATGGCACAGGGTCATCAATTGCGATGATGAACTACCTTGCTCTTGCAATACTTGTTTTGCGTGTGGCTGTTGAGAAATGGGGGATTGTTTCGAAGAGGGGTTTGCCGTATTTTGGACCGTCTATTTTTTTGATTGGCGGGGTTCTTGTCTTTATCGGGGCCGTATTCTCAAGAAAGCTTGCCGGGGTTATTATGAGCACCCAGAAATATATGTTTTACAGCAAGGAGGTCATTGAGTCAACAGTTGCTGAGAATGTAGATGCAGGGTGGAATGATTTTGTGTCGCAGTTTGGCGCGCCTTATGCGGAGGCATTGTTTCCGCAGTTAAAACCGATATTGTTTTATGCAAGTGTATGGATATTTGCATTTGCTGCGGTGTTTGTTGTTTTGCACAAGATATACAAGGAAAAGGATAAATTTTTTGTGCTGGGTGTTTTCTCAGCACTTGTCAGCATCCTGACATATTATCTGTTTATGAAAACGAAGAGTCCTGATATGCAGACGTATTTTGTGTTATCTTTCATGCTTGTGCTTGTGCTTGTCGCGAGAAAAAGCCACTTAAATGCGTTGATGCTTCTTTTGATGTACTCGTCTATGCTCGGGTTTGCGTCGAAGATAAGGTTTTCGTTTATACTCGGGCCTTATATCGCATTGTTGGCGGGTTATTTTATGTCTAATTTTGTGAGGTTTGTGCAGAAGAGCAAGTTGATGAGGGATGCGAAGTCGCTTGAGGAGAGGATAAATATTTATTCTGTGGGCGCAGGGATACTTATTGTGTTTGTGCTGGGCGTGAATGTCGCTTCTGGATATGTGCTTGCAAATAATCTTGGGCCGTCGTTTTCTCCCAACTGGAGAGGGGCGATGGATTTTTTGAAGACAGAAACGCCGGAAGGTTCTATAATTCTTTCATGGTGGGATTTTGGATACTGGTTCCAGACAGCAGGTGAGAGACCTACGAATCTTGACGGGGGGAATAATCTGGCATCGAGGAACAGGCCTACTGCACAGTATTTTACAGGAATGATGAATGAGAGCCAGCAGAGGTTCTTTTTGAACAAGTTTAATACGGATTATATCCTTGTTGATTATTCCATGATTGGGAAGTATGCTGCCATGTCCAAGATTGCGAATTATGATGGGACGGTGGAGTCTTATCTTGGGATGCCGTACAAGAACAGGATAGAAAAGGGGAATGTATCTATATTTATATATTCTGCAGGGCCTTACTCTGTGTGGGTTCCTGTTAACCAGGGAGGCCAGCTTGAAGGAAATATTGTACTTTCAACGTCGCAGGGGCAGGAAGCCTATATTAAATCTATTTGCGGGGCAAATGGATTGGTGCCTCTTAACCCGCCAAATGACAAGGCGATAATAGATAACTGCGTGTTTCTGACGCCTAATCTTGTGTATCTTGCAACTGAGGATGTGGGTACGTCTACGTTTACGAAATTGTATCTTATGAACGGGGAGGGTGTGCCTTATGTGGAGAAAGTGTTTGATAACCAGGAGGTTAAGATATTTAAGGTGAATCTTAACAAGTCGTCGCAGGATGAGCTTGACGAGTGGTGGAAGACTCATGATGCGTTTGACCTTATGGTGAAAAAGTGAAAGTGATCTTATGATCATATTTTTGATATCACTTGCTGTTACGTTTGTTGCAACGATGCTTGTTGTTCCGAAGACGATTGTGTTTTTGCGGAATATTTCTGTTGTTGGCAAGGACGTACAGAAGAAGGGCTGCCCTGAAGTTCCGGAGATGGGGGGGCTTCCTGTATTGATTGGCTTTCTTGCAGGCATGCTCCTTTATACGGCGACTAATACGTTTTATTTCAGGAATGAGGCGTATATCGGTCTGCTTGCGGCGATGCTGACTGTGACTTTGATAACGCTTATCGGTATGCTTGATGATCTTACGGCTCTTTTGAAGCCTAATTTTTCGATTAGTCGCAGGGATCATAAGTCGGTTAAGAGGGTTGGGTTTAAGCAGCGCCATAAGTTTTTGCTGCCGCTTCCTGCTGCTGTGCCGCTTATGGCTGTGCAGTCTGGGGTGTCTGTGGTGTCTATTCCTTTTGTTGGGTCGATAGATATCGGTATTTTGTACCCGTTGCTTGTTATTCCTTTGGCGGTGTTTGGCGCGTCTAATGCGACAAATATGCTTGCAGGAATGAATGGTCTTGAGGCAGGGCTTGGGGCTGTTTTGATTAGTGCTCTTGGGCTGTATGCATATGTGCAGACCGGGAGTTCGATTGCTGCCGCGGTAGCGTTTATGTTTGTGGCTGCGCTTTTTGCGTTTCTTGTGTTTAACTGGTGCCCGGCCAGGCTGTTTTCAGGGGACAGTTTGACTTATGCTATCGGTGCTGTGGCGGCGACTGTGGCGATTCTTGGAAATATTGAGAAGTTTGCTATTTTCTGTTTTATCCCGTGGTTTGTGGAGTTTGTTTTGAAGGCGAGGTCAAAGTTCAAGGCTGAGAGTTTCGGGGTTTTGCAAAAGGACGGGACGCTTAGGGCGCCGCACAAAGAAGTGTATTCGCTGACGCATGTTGTTATGAAGATGGGGAAGTATAGGGAGTCGAAAGTATCTTTGATTCTTGTTATGTCTGAAATAATAATATGTCTTTTAGGCTTCGCCATTTTTCTGTGAGTTGAATATTTGCTACTGTTGTTCGTTTATTCGTTCGATGAAGAGGTCTGCGGGTATTATTATGGTTGTTGCGAGTCTCTTTTGGTCGTAGAGCTGGGGGTCGCCTGTGAGTTTTATTTTTTCTGAGTCTTTCGGGTGTTTTAGTTTGCCGTCTGGTGTGAAGAATGTTTTTGCGAACAACTGGTAGATGTATTGTGGCTGCATTCTTTCGTAGTCGTCGATTATTATGTAGTCTATGTTTTTTTCATGGAGTGTGGTTATGAGTTGTTCTTCTTTGCTAGGGTAGCCGACTGTTTTTCGGTAGCTGTACCATTGGTGGCCTGGTTGGCTTGCGGTCATGAGCACTGCTTTTTTGTCTGTGTTTTGCTGTATCCATTGCCCTGCTTCCTGAAGTGAGGGGTAGCCAAGGGCGTGGATTTGCTGGTAGCGCGGGAGGACGGCTGTGTAGCCTGTATATATGATGTATGTGAGCATGATTGCCGGGAGTATGAGTGATGCTGCTCCAGTGAGTTTCAGGTCGCGTTCTGTTAGTTTTGCGATTATTTTGAAGGCGCCGAGGGCGGCAAAAACTGCGAGCGGGCATGCAAGTGTATCAATTAGCCGCAGGTCTTTCAGCACCTGGATTGAGAAGTATGCCAGAGGGACTATTATCCATGTTAGCATATATATACCGAATTTGTCTTTTTTGTATAGTGTCCAGATGATTCCGAGTATTGCGAGTGTGAAGCCGAGCCATGTGAGATATTGCGGAGCTTGTGTGAGGTATGTGTGCCACGGGCCTGCGCCCCATTGCATGTTGAGTGCGCCTCTTGCCTGTTTTATGCCGATGAATGCATCGCCGAATGTCAGGTGCTGGTAGATGAAGTAAGGTGCTAATGGTATGAGTGCGGCAAGTGGTGAAAGTATGAGGTCGCGGTTTTTTGTGAGAGATTTTAGGGAAGCCTGGTTTGTTATTATTTTTATTGCGAGGTATATTGCGATTGAAGGTATTATCAGTATTGCGTTGTATCTTATGAGGAAGGTGAGGCCGAAGGAGATCCATGAGATGTATAGGTATTTTGGATTATTCTTTTCTATGCCTATGTAGAATGCGAGCATTGCGATTGTGTAGAAGAGGACCGATGGGATGTCTGAGAGGATGTTTTGTACATAGGGAAGTGTTAAGGGGATTCCACCCAGCATTGCACTTGAGAAGAATGCAATCTCTCTATTGTATATTTCTTTGACGAGGAGGTATACGATGAGTATTGTGAGTATTGCGGATACGATTATTGGTATTTTTGCTACAGTGTATGAGACGCCGAATATCAGGAATGATGCTGCAAGCATCATTGGGAAAAATGGCTGTCTGTAGGATTCTTTTGTGTCCTGGACGTCAATGCCGTGGTAGTGTTCGACTGCAATGGTGCGGCCCATTGTTATGTAGCCTGCCTCGTCGTACATGAGGGAGTCGTAGGCGCTGATGTTTGTGAGGTAGATGTAGCCGAAGAACGTGGCCAGGAGAATTAGCGCAACGATATCTGTTTTTGTGAGTTTGAAGATGTTTTGTTTAGTGCTTTTTTCTCTTTTTTTCGCGTCTTTTGTGCCTGTCTTTTTTTTCATTTTTGTCATCTGCCTTTTTTGTGCTGCTATAATGTCTGGCTTATGATTATTATAAGCGTTATTGTTGTCTATTGATGGGATGTAATCTGTTTTGTTATATCTTTTCTTTTTAGGTGCATGCGTGTGATTGTGTATGAGCCGAGAGCGAGAGTGATGATATTTTTTATGAAGTGGTCTACGAGCGCTACTGAAAATGCAAGCGCCGGCTGCGCTCCAAATACTATGAATACTCCTGAAAGAGCTGCTTCGTATGTGCCGAGACCGCTTGGGGTGTTGGGGGTGGCTTTTGTGAGGTTGCCAAGCGAGACTGCAAGGAATATTATTTCTATGGCCAGGTTCATGTTCATCGAGAGTGCGACTGTGTATGCTATCAGGGTTTCCATTAACCAGATGCCAATCGAGCAGATCAATATAATCATGGATGATTTTTTGCTTTTTACTGTGTTGTTGATGTTTTTTATGAATTTTTTGAGTGATTTTGTTATTTTTTCTGTGTATATATCGTGAGCGATAAGCCTGTTGAGTATTTTTGTTGTGGTTGATTCGATTAGTTTTGGTTTGTACATCAAGACGAAGATTGCGAGTGTCAGGAGGACTGCCACAATACTGAGTATATTCATGGTGTCCTGTATCCATGATGGCATGATGTATTCGTTCCTTTGAGTGATATAGAACAATGATATGGCTCCCAAAAGTATTATTGAGATTATGTCAAATACCCTTTCTGTCAATAGTGATGCAATCCCTATGTTATATTCAATTTTGCGGTATTTTTTGATTAGTATGGCGCGAAGAATGTCACCCATTCGTGCCGGGAGTATAAGGTTTGCCCATTGGCTGCATATCACCATTTTTGTGGAGAATGCAAG
>JAUVEK010000040.1 GCA_030594795.1 Candidatus Nanohalarchaeota archaeon
TTTTGTGTAGTCAAGAAAGTAAAGCTCTGTAAAGCCCTCGTCTTTTGTGTTTGTTATGACCAATGCCGAGACTGTAATGATGCCGATAATGCATGCGATTATGATGCTGTTGTATATGATGTTGTTTTCTGTTTGCACGCAGTAATAAATATGGTGAAATGTTAAAAAGGTTGCGCTATGATACGTCCTCTATTTTCATCCGCCTCATTATCATATTTACAATGCTGTCGAATCTCAGCCCGTTCAGCTTAAGGTAGAACTTTGTGTATCTGTCGAAGAACTGGTGTTCATAGGGTCCTCTTTTTTTGAAGAGCCGGAAGTCAAGTCCAAAAATGTCTTTGACTGAGCTTAAAAACTTGTTTTCGGATTTTATGGGAGTCATGTAATAGTCCGGTTCCGGATAATCTTTTTTCATCTCTTTTTTAGTTGTGTATTTGTTTTTCTTGTCATCTTTTTTCATACCTCCAACTACTTCATATCCAAAGCCTTTTCTTCTGTACCCTACCACTATTCCCTTGTATTTTTTCTCGATTCCCGGTTCAAGACCGAGCATGTCGTCAAGATACTTCTCGAGTTCTTCTTCTCTTGCTTCATTTTCAAGCAGTTTTACAAGCATCGCGTTGGCTGAGAGGACGTGGCCATTGAAGTAGAAATCGGTGTCTTCATACAGTGTGCCTGTGACCAGCTTGTTTACTGTCTTGAAAATATCTATCCTTATAAATGAGTGATACTGCTTTTTCTTATTCAGGCCAGCAGAAATTTCTTTTGCTTTCATATCCACCCATTCTTTCCTGAGCCATGGGTATTCAGCGAGAAGGCCGTGTTCTGTGTCGAATATCATGTTGTCCTGGGTCCACTTGTCGTAGCCATAAACTTTTCCAAACTCGCCTGCCGTTACTGCTTGTGCGATAATCTCTCCAGGGAATGTATGCATCTCCGGGTTGGTTAAGGGTTTGTATATCCACATGGTCCATCCGTTGTAGGATATCTGTGCTGACGGACCGTAGAAGTATGACTTCAGTGCTTTCCTGCCAAATCCAACCTGTGTGCTTCCCTCTCTTTCCCCTTTTTCAAACCCTGTCTCGATTAGCTTGTATCTTGCGATTACGGGCTTCAGCCAGTCCCTGAACTGGTCTATTGTGAATTCGCGGCTCTTTTGGAGTGTTTTTATCCTGTCCAGCCTTTGCATGATTGCACTGCGGAATATTCCAAGCCAGTGCTCGTAGAGTGTCCATTTGGATTCAAGCATTTTCTTTTCGACATCAGCCATGTTCGCAAATTTTCCACCTTCGCGTATGTCGTTAAGTGATTCCATTATCAGGAAGTCGTTTACGATGGTTGGCATGATGTTGTTGTTTCTCATGAATGCCAGGGACAGCCTTCCTGCGCCCTGCCCGCCGCCGCCTGCGTGGAAGTCTACCTGGTCCACGAAGATTGTCCTTACTGCAAATGTCGCAGCTCTTTTCTTTTTTGCATCGTCGCTTTCAAGAGCTTCGAGGTATTTTTTATATTCCTCGTATTTGCGGATGTCGTGCTCAAGGAGTTCCAGGTCTGCGACAGATTGCGATATTCCGCCAAGGCCCTGCTTTATTTTGTCTTCATAAAGAGCTTTCTGACCGATTATCATCTGGTGGTATTCCGGGTTTGTGTGGCTGGTTTCTATCCATTCGTCTATTTTTAGCCTCTGCCACCCGTCTTTGCCGACCTCAAATATCATCCCGTAGAACATGCCCTGCGTAAAGCTGCCTACGCCCGTAGGGTTGAGGTCGACGCCCTCCGGGAATTTTCCGCCCTGGTCCAGTGCCTGAACGACTGCACATCTTCCGAGGGTCCTGTCTCCCCAGCGGGTTTTTGAGCCGCTGGCACATACCTTGAACAGGTTTGAGTCTTTAAGCCGGAAGCCTTTTACTTCGTCCATAAGTTACTTATTATCTGTCTGTGTATATTAATTTAACTATAGTTAAGGTCGTTACTAAATGGACAAATTTAACCAAAAACCAAGAGGCGTTAACTATATGGAAAAGTCATATAGTCCAAAAAGTTATGACTTTTACTATAAACACAGGTCGAAATTCCAAAAGATATAAACTACCTTTGTTATAAAATATGTATGGATGTAGTTAGTATTATTCCGCTGTATGGGGTTGGTATTGTACTTGCAGCTGCCGCGGTACTTGCATATTTCTCATCGCGCTTAAAGCAGCCCCTGATTCCTGCATACATAATAGCAGGCATAATCATAGGGCCTGAGCTTGCCGGCCTGCTAAATATTCCCGGCTATGCAGGGCTGGTATCTGACCATACGCTTATCCTGACATTGTCGGAACTTGGCATAACCTTTCTTTTGTTTGTCGTGGGCATGGAAATCGACTTGTCAAGGCTGAAAGATGTGGGGCTTGTTGTGACTTTCGGCACGATTGCGCAGGTCTTTGCGTCATTTTCATTAGGCGTGTTTGCGGCAGTTTATTTTGGTTATCCGTTCATGACTGCAATATACCTTGGATTGATTGTCGCGTTTTCAAGCACGATGGTGGTCATCAAAATATTGCAGGACAAGAATGAACTGGATACACTGCACGGGAGGATCATGCTCGGCTTTCTTTTGATGCAGGATGTTTTGGTTGTCATGGCTCTTTCTGTTGTCGGCAATATAGACCATTTCAATCCTGAAATTATCCTGGTTGCGCTTTTGAAAGGCATCGGGCTGTTTTCACTTGCGATAGTTTCATCGAGATATATTCTGCCATCTTTTATCAAAAGCATATCAAAGGATCCGGAAGTTATTTTTTTGTCATCGCTTCTTGTTGCGTTTGTATTTTGCACACTTTCACATTTAGCAGGGTTCTCAATTGCTATCGGGGGCTTTCTTGCAGGTATCAGTCTTGCGGTTTTTCCGTATAACCTTGAGATTATCGGGCGCGTCTCGTCGCTGAGGGATTTCTTTGCGACGATATTTTTTGTCTCACTTGGCATGCAGCTTGTGCTGGCAGATATTGCAGTGCTTGCTGTTCCAATATTGGTTTTTTCATTTATTGTGCTTGTGTTAAAGCCGCTGATTACGACGACAATTGTAACAATATTTGGCTATGAAGGCAGGACGGCTTTCATTGTGGGTACAGGGCTTGCACAGGTGTCTGAGTTTTCCCTGATTCTTGCGATGCTTGGTTATGTTACGGGTGTTCTGCCAATGGAGATTGTCTCTTTGACAACTATAATTGCGGTTATCACGATTACGATGACATCCTATTTTATAAGGTTCCATAATGCTCTTTACTCAACATTTTCCGGGCTTTTCAAGCCGCTTGATTATGTGAGGCTTTTTGGAACGCGCGGTCTTGAGAATCTGCCTAAGGAGAAGGCCAAGATTGTTGACCATATCATAATTTGCGGTGCGCATACTATGGGGCAGGGGATTGTCGAGGTTCTTGATAGGTTTAACAAGTCATTTGTTGTGGTTGATTATAATCCTGCAGTGATAAAGAAGCTCATTGATAGGGGAGTACACTGCATGTATGGTGACATCGGCCATATTGAGGTTCTTGAAAAAATGAATTTCAAGCAGGCGAGAATGATTATATCATCAATTCCTGATATTGACGATAATAAGCTCCTGATTGAAAAGTGCAGGGAGGTTAATCCGAATACAGATATATTTGTTACTGCGAATACTACTGATGAGGCGCTTGAGCTTTATGATGAAGGTGCAGATTACGTGATACTTCCGAAGCTGATAAGTTCTGAGAGGATCGGCAGTTATCTTGGCCAGATATTTACCTCGAAAAAGGTTGTTGATGAGTTGAAAAGAAAGGAGATAATATATCTTGAGCGAAAGAAAGAGGAGCAGATTATTGATGAAAACCAGCCGGATTACCTGAGGCATCTCCAGAGAAAGATTGTATATGGCTAATCATTCAGGAAATATACTACGGCTGCAATCGATATCATAATTCCTATTAAAACGCCGACGAGAACTGAGCCAGTAGTGAAGTGCAGAGATGTCTGATAATTGAGGTATTTTACCCCGAAAGCAAAAGCTGCTATAGCGAGTGCACAAAGCCCCACGAAAAATTTATCACTGTCAGATTCCTGCTCTCTGAACAAAAGAATTGTGACAGCAGCGCTGAAGGCACCTGCAAACAACGCTATTGTAAGACTTGACATTGAATACAGGCTCAAGACAGAATAAGCTACAAATCCCATAATTAATCCAAGTATTGTCCAGGCAAGGACACCTGTAAACCGGATTTTACTATCCATGAGAGTTAGTATTGGGTTTTGTAATATATATATGTGACGATAAGAGAGTATTATGCGAAAACATGCTGATGATATTGCCGTTTTCTTGATATTGAATTTTCAGTCAGTTATAGCGCGTGTGAACATAATCCTCAATGATGGAAGATTTCAGCTCTTTTCTTCTTGTGTTCAAGATATATAATATTTGAACTCAATAAATTCTTTGCTCAGAAATTTATGAAAACGTGATTTATTTGTTGCTGATAAGGAAGTGTTTTTTTGGATGAATGAGGGGTGGTATTTGTATGTTCAATTTTTTAAAGAGTTTCAGTAAGCCGAGGATTGCACTTCTGATAGACGGTCCGAACCTTTTGAGGAAGGAGTTTTCGATAGATTTGAATCAGATCAGGCTGAAAGTTATGGAGCACGGCAATATTGTTGTTGCGCGCGTGTTTTTGAATCAGTTTGCACCGGTTAAGCTGGTGGAGGCTGTGACCAACCAGGGTTTTGAGGCTGTTATCGGGATGGGCGGAACAAAAGAAGACCAGACGGATGTTGATGTGTATATGGCTGTTGCTGCAATGGATGCTGCCTACAACAGGAATGTAGATATTGTTGCTCTCGGGACAAGAGATGCTGACTTTTTGCCTGTTGTGCGGCGCGTCAAGGAGATGGGCAAAAGAATAATTATCATAGGGCAGAATCCCGGCTTTTCAAAGGGCTTGCAAAGAGCAGCAGATGATGTTATTGATATGGGCTATAAGCTGTGAAGTTTTGCCGGAGCGTCATAATTACGAGAACAACTATTCAGTTGTTTTACACAGTTCATCATAGCTCCAGATTCCTGAGTCGCTCTTTTGCCTCTTTTGTTTTTTCGACTATCGGCACGAGCGCAAATCTTACATACCCTTCAGCGGGATTTATGCCATCAACCTTATTCGCAAGGAAGTTGCCGGGGGTTGCGACGATGCCTGTTTTTTCATCAAGAAGTTTTTTTACAAATTCAAGTGATGTGTAATTGTCCGGGACTTTTTGCCAGATGTAGAATGTGGCTTCAGATGTGCAGTCTTTTAGGTCGAGATGCCTGAAGGCTTCAAGCATTATGTCACGCTTTATCCGGTAGTTTTTCCGCATTTCCTCTACATGTTTTTCATCCTTTAGCGCAGCTGTTGCTGCGTCCTGCATTATTGTGCATGTCCCTGAATCGATGTTTGCTTTTAGTTTTTTGTAAGGCTTGATTATGTTTTCATCGCCTGCAAGCCAGCCGATACGGTAGCATGTCATGTTGCTCCGCTTCGACAGGGAGTTTATTGAGACTACGCCCTCTTTTGAAACCTGGAGGGGGCTTATTGGCTTCTTTTCAAAATAGATATCCGAGTATGCTTCGTCTGATGCGAGAATTATATTGTTGTCGTGGCAGAAGTCAATGCATTTTTTGATGTATTCTTTTGATGCTATTTTTCCTGTGGGGCTGTTTGGGTAGTTGAACCACATGATTTTTGCTTTTTTTGCAATTCCTGCGCTGATATCTTCTGTGTCCGGACAGAAGTTGTTATCTTCTGTGAGATTCATAAAAACCGGTTTTCCTTTTGCAAAGATTGTGCCGCGCTCATAAGGCGGGTAGCCCGGATTCGGGACAAGCACAATATCGCCAGGGTCCAGGAATGCAAGCGGAAGATTAAACACTGCTTCTTTTGAGCCGATGTTTGATGCGATTTCTGTGCTTTTATCCAAATCTATTGAATATCTTTTTTTGGTCCAGTTTCTGACTGCTTCGAGGAATTCGGGGGTACCGTTGTTTCTTGGGTAGCCATCTGTTTTTCTTTTGTCTACTGCTGTTTTTGTTGCATCTCTTATGATTTGCGGGGTCGGCTCTTTAGGGTCGCCTACTCCGAAGTCAATCACATCTACGCCTTTTTTTGTCAGGCTGTCGCGCATACTGTCCACTTCGTCAAACGGGTAGTCGCCGATTGAGTTCATGATAGCGCTTGTTTTGATTTTCATAAGTGTCACTGATTGCTTGTTATTTTTAGATATAAAATTGTTGGTTAAGTTATATAAAGTTATAGGCTGTCTTGGTGGTACTGGTTTTTGAGAGGAATCGGAAGGTTTATAAGTGTTATTGATGAGTCGTTGCATATGGTTGAACAAGGAATCAAGTCTGAGAAATATCTATTTGCGGCGTTTGAAGACCCAGAGGATGATACAGTATACTATGACTGTTTAGTGATCAAGGGTAATAAGCTATATGTAAAAAATGGTAATCCTTCTCTGCATATGATTCATTTTCCAGACGAAAAAGCATTTGATGAATGTACAGAGATAGGTGAGATAAATAATTACCATGAATTCTCGGGATATCTTGGTGAATCTCTGAGTGAAGAGGATATACAAAGTATGTTTTCAAGTATTAAATTAAACCTAGATGGGGCAGCTTACCTGTTAAATATTTTGAGTCATGATAAATTTCTAGAAGTGCTTAGAGATAATATAGATCATTTCAAGGAGATTTCAAGGCGCAGTAGGACTAATACTTTGAGATATCGTAAGCTTGAAACAGGCATAAAACACATGCAAGGTGAATCGCCGAAAGTGAAAGAGATGACGTATGTGATAACACAGTATACTGACAATAATTGCCGATAGAACCAAGCGAAATTATCCTGTTAACTGTTGGAAGATTCATAGAGCCTATAGTGGATCAGATAGATGAAGTTTACCAGAGAAAACTTCAACAGCAGGACCGGTCATAAAAACATGATTTGTTTCTTTATCCCATTCTATTTTGAGGTCACCGCCTTTCAGGCGGACTGTCAGTTGTCTTTCTGTTTTTTTGTTGAGGATGCATGCTACTGCTGATGCGCATGCGCCTGTCCCGCACGCGAGTGTTTCGCCTGCACCTCTCTCCCAGACGCGCATCTTGATTTCGTTCCTGTTTAATACCTGTATGAATTCTACGTTTGTCTTGTTGGGGAATGATTCATGGGTTTCTATTGCTTTTCCAAGTTCTTTGAAGCCTTCAAATTCTGTGTTAGCAGTAAATATTATGCAGTGCGGGTTGCCCATTGAGACGCAGGTTATTTTCAGGGTTTTTTTATTGTGATATAAAGTATTTCCCCCTTTGTGTTTTGTGATATCCATCCTCGAGCCCCCACCCTCCCAACTTGGGGGTATGTTTTGATTTTTGTTCTCTATGTCGATATTTTCGTTTATAACTGCGCCGGCTGGCCCTTTCATTGGTATTTTTTTGCGCTCAAGGACCGGTTCGCCCATGTCTACGCGTATCTCTTTTACCGCGCTTTTTTCGATTATTAGTTCCGGTTTTATCAAGCCTGCTTTTGTTTCAAAACAGAGTTTTGTTTTTTTTGTCAGGTTGTGGTCATAGACGTATTTTGCAGCGCATCTTATGCCGTTGCCACACATTTCCGCTTCTGAGCCGTCTGAGTTAAATATCCTGTATTTGAAGTCGTTTTCTTTTGAAACCGGCGGCATGATGAGGATTATGCCGTCTGAGCCGATGCCAAAGTGACGGCTGCTCATTTTGGTTGCGAGTTTTTTGAGGTCTATGTTGCCAAGGTTTTGTTCAAGGCAGTTTATGAAGATGTAGTCGTTTCCAAGCCCGTGCATTTTTGTGAATTTTATCTGCATTTTATTACCATTGGTTATCATAATCGTCTCTGGAAATATGAGCGCTTTTAGAATTAAATGTTTATGTGCTGTCTTATCCATACATGCTCTCAGCACTCTTGGCATCAGGCAACCCGTCCTTGTGGCCGAATGATTTTTTTCCTGCGCTTGTGGTCTCTTTCATCAGGTGCCTTTTCTTTTTGTTCCTTTCCAGGAAAAGGGATAGTCTTTGTGTATCTTCTGCGAAAGGTATTGTGTATTCTACCTGCTTTTTGCCGCAGCTTGTTATTTTTATGTCGCAGAGGCGCCTTGTTTTGTTGTCTCTGTTTGAGTAGCTTATGTGGAAGAAATGGCATCCGCAGTGCTTTGCGATGAACATTGCAAAGTCACCTGGCTTGTGCAAATATATGGGAAGGCTCAGGTCCTTTTTGTGTCTAGGGATGTTTTCTCCTTTTTTGTACTGGTGTATCCTGAGCCTGATTTTTTCTTTCACATTAAGTCTACCACCGGGTCCTGATCGTGTACGTCAGTGTCTTTGTGCCGTCTTTGGGTACTTTTAAGGTCCACTGGAGCTTGTTTGTTGATTTTTTGTCGTACGGGTCTGATGTGGCTGTGACTTCCCAGTCGCCATAGGGGTGCTCGATGACATTGATGTATACGTCTTCATCCTTGTGGTTTCTCAACTCCACTTCGTAGGATGTCTCACTTACGCGGTCTGAAATTCTTGTGTGTTTTGTCTGTTTCTTTTCACCGACAAGGTCAAATGCGTTGCCAAGATATAGCCTGATCTCCTCGTCTTTTGGTGTATGGTCTATTGAGTCCTCGCCTATGAACTGGAGTTTGCCTTCTGAGTCTTTTTTGTAGACGCGCACTGTCCCTTTTGGGAGCGGCAGTCCCATGCCGTTCTCTTCTGAGTTCCTGAGGTTCAGCATGACGTTTATCTTGGTGCTGTCTGAGCTTTGCCAGTAGTAGCGCCTTGCGGGGTCAAATACGAATTCCTTGACTACAGAGACATCGGGGGCATTGAATAGCGTGACCTGCTTTTGCTGGTTGTTCTGGAGGGTGGTCGGTCTCTGGAGAGTGTACATGTGGTATTCGAATAGCTGCTCTTCCTGGAACTGTCCTCCTTCTGCTTTTTCTTCTGCAATATCATACATTGCTCTCGGTGCAGGTATGGCTTTCTGGACCCTGTGGACGTCGCCTGCGACAAGCTTGAGCCTGGCGTTTTCGAATGTGGTGCCTGCGTTGTTGTTTACTGTTACCCAGCCTGTCAGGTCTACGTTCTCGTCTTCGTTGTCAACTACGGCTACATAGTTTGCGTTCCAGTTCATGCCGCCTGTCATGTATGACAGTTCAATTGAGTGGTTGCCTGTGGCTGCGCTGTTTATGAGCCATTTTAGGGTGGGCTGGGTTATGAGCCCTTTCGGGAGCGCTGGAAGCTCTACTTCATCTGCGTTGAGGATCAGTATTTTTCCTGATGCATCTTTTAGTATGACCTGGTTGCCTGAATGGCTTAGCAGTGTGCCTGTTTTTGTTTCTGTTCTGTCACCGTTGTTGATGCGTATTGTTATTTCCCTGTCTATGTATTTTTGGAATAGTTTCTCTTTGCTTACGAGGTCGTATTCGTAGTTTTGCTCAAGTACAATGCTTTTCGGGTATGTAAGGTCTTTGAAATGGACGCTTGTGGGGTCAATCTGGCTTGCAACGCCTTTGAAATAGACAATATTGTGGCCTGCATCGAGTTGTTCTGTCCTTACTTCCTTTACGACCCCAAGATCGGAGTTGTATACTGTTACGTCAACTGATTCTGCCGAGCTTTTGAATGTCACTTCTTTCGGCGCTGCTGAGAATGCTGCATAAGAGCCGACTATCAGGAGCAAGAGAACGACTGTTATTGCGCTTTTTGAGATTCCTTTAAGTTTAAATTTGGATGTTTTTTCTTTCATTTTTATCACCTTTACCTTTTTATCGTCTTGTTAGTTATCTTATTGTTTTTTTAGACTCCAGAGTATAAAAAGGATATTATTTTGTGAGGTGAAGACCGAAAGAATCCAGGAAAAGGGTATTAAAAGAGAAGATGTGTTTTGGAATCAAAAGGATCTTAAGGCAGGTGAGTTTGTAGAGGCAGATGCCTGAGAATGTATACTATAACAAAAGCCAGAAGCCATATGTATGGTCAACATCATGAATGCTCGTCCATGTCACTATAGATGCATCCTATTGAAGTGCTCATTTAATCGCTATTTCACCATCAAATATTCTGTCATCTCGTGGTTTTTTTGGCCCGTCATATATATTTATATAATATGTTTCTTCTGCATCAGTCAGAGGGATTAATTTCGGTATATACATCTTACCCTCTTCAGCTCTACCCATGCTACTATCCGGCCAGTGTAACTTTCCGTCCCACTCAATAACCTCTGACCAATCAGGATTAATAAATTCTGATACATCTATAGGAGGTTTATACTCGCCATCCAGATTAATCTTTTTCGCTGCCTCTTTTTCTGCTCTTAGCAATTTTTCACTTTCATTTTCAGCTACCATTGCAGCTAAAGCAAGTGCAGGGCCAATCTTAGATAGATTTCCATCATCTGCAAATAAACAATCATAAGGATCTGGCGATTCATCACTTCCATTTCCTCTAATGGTTATGATTATATTGTCTCCAACATAGT